>CAZVDW010000604.1:0-4887 GCA_964625645.1 uncultured Rhodospirillaceae bacterium | reverse complement strand
ATGCGTGACGGGTACAGCCGGCCGTCCAGATGGTCGCATTCATGCTGCAACAGCGCCGCCCAGGTGCCATGCGCTTCCACATCCTTGGTCTCACCCGAAAGTGTTTGATATGTAAGGGTGATTCTGGGATAGCGGGAAACCTTGCCATGCAGGCCGGGTATGGACAGGCAACGCTCCCAGACGGGAAAGGTCTCGTCCGTCAACGGTGCAATTTCCGGATTCACCAACACGGTCCAGTCCACCGGCTCTATGCCGGAGCCGGCCGGGATACGCGCCGCGATCATTCGATAGACGACCAGGCGCTTGCTTACGAAGACCTGTGGCGCGGCTATGCCGCTGGCGCCGATATGCGCCAAGGTTTCGCGCATGTCCTCGGCAAGCTCGGCGACATCCGGACTGGTCGGGTCTTCGATCGGCTCGGCGATTTGCCGCAGAACAGGGTGTCCCATCTTGGCGATCTGACGAACGGCCATGGTGTTGGCTCCTTCAAACCGGCGGGCGCTTGTCGGCCCAGGGCCGTGCTTTTTCGAATGCGGCGGCGGCTTGCAGCACGGTGAGGTCGGCAAAGCGGCGGCCAATGATTTGTAGGCCAACGGGAAGGCCGTCCTTGGTGAAGCCGCAGGGCACCGAGGCGGCCGGGTTGCCGCTGAAATTGAAGGGATAGGAAAATTCGGCCCAGCTGACCCAATCCCAGGGATGCTGCGGCCAATGCTCGGGCTGCAGGCGATCCGCCGGGAAAGCCGCCACGGAAACCGCGGGCGTCAGCATCAGGTCGCATTGCTCGAAGGCGCGGTGGACTTCCTCGACATAGGCAATCTTGCGTTGGCGCATATCGAGATAGTCTTCCAGGCTGTGGCCCATGCCGGATTCCATGCAGGCGATCAAGCCTGGATCCATGCGCTCCCGGTATTTGTCCAGCAGGGGCACGAAGGCCTGTTCGTGAGCCGCCCAAAGAAAGCGGATCAGCTCCGGTCCATCGGGTCCGAAGGCGGGTTCCACCTCCTCGACCCGGCAGCCGAGATCGCTGGCGAAGACATCCACCGCCGCCGAAACCAGCTCGGCGACCTCGTCATCGACACGCGCATGGCCGAGATCGGGACTGTAGGCCACCTTGAGATTGGCGATGCCGCTGCCGAGCTTCAAAGGATAGGCCTCCGGCGGCGCTTCCAGCGAGGTGTGGTCCCAGGGGTGCGGCCCCGACATGACCTCCAGCATCAGGGCGGAATCGGCCACCGTGCGGGTCATCGGGCCGATATGCGATGACTGGTCGTTATTGGGCACCGGCCAGTTGGGCACGCGGCCATAGGTCGGCTTGAGGCCGAAGATGCCGGAGAAGTGGCACGGCATGCGGATCGAGCCGGCGCCATCCGAGCCTTGGTGCAGCGGTCCGTACCCCGCGGCCGCACCGGCGCCGGCGCCGGCCGACGATGCGCCGGCATTGTAGCCCGTCTTCCAGGGATTGGAGGTTATGCCGGTCAACGGACTGTGGCTCACCCCTTTCCAGCCGAACTCGGAGGTCGTGGTCTTGCCGAGCACGATGGCGCCGGCCTGCTTGAGCCGTGTGACGCAGGGCGCGTCCACTTCCGGCACCACGCCCTTGTGACTGAACGAGCCGCGCTCCGTGGCGATGCCTGCGGTGACGACGAGGTCCTTGATGGTCACGGGGATGCCATGCAATGGGCCGAGGGCCACGCCATCGGCGACCGCCGTCTCGGCTTTGCGCGCGGCCTCCATGGCGGCGTCGGCCGTCAATGTCGCGAAGGCATTGATCTCGGGCTCGAGGGCTTCGATGCGGGCAAGCACCGCAGCCATCAGCTCGACCGGTGACAGTTTCTTGTCGCGGATCAGCCCGGCAAGCTCGGTCGCCGGCGTATAACAAAGATCGATATCGCTCATCCGCGTTTTCTCCCTGGCGGCATCTTCTTGTGCGAAAGCTCGCGCGTCTCGGCGGTAATGATGTCGAGCACGGCGGGCTGGCCCTCGCCGGTGGCGTTCAGCGCTCGGTCGAGCGCCGGACGGATCTCCGCCGGCTTGGTCACGGTCTCGGCATGGCAGCCGAGCGCGCGTGCCAGCGCTGCATAATCGCCGCGCTGGGTCGCGGAATCAAAGCGCTTGATGGATTCCGGGATATTCTTGTCATAGCCGCTGAAGACGGAATCGTGCTTGATCACCGTGATCGTGCCGATGTTGTTGCGGGCCGCGGTCTCCAGGTCCATGCCCGTCATGCCGATGGAGCCGTCGCCCATGACATTGACGACCGTCTTGTCCGGGTTGGCGATCTTGGCGCCCATGGCGAGGCCGAGCGAAAAGCCGAGTTGCGAGGACTGCCCCCAGCCGAGATAAGAGCGCGGCGTGGTCGATTGGTAGAAGACGCTCTGGATATCGCGCGAAGCACCCGATTCATGGGTGATCATGGTGTTGTCCGGAACGAGCCCGGCCCACAGCTCGCGGAACATGCGATAGCCGTTGATGGGCTCGGAGTCGTCGCTGAACAGCGGCTCGAACTCGGCCAGCCAGGCCGCTTTCGTCTTGGCGAGCCGTGCTTCGGCCGCGGCCCGCTTCTCCGCCAGCCCATCGTCGCCGATGCGCTTGCGCAGCTCCGCCAGCAGCTGTTCGAGGAACAGCTTCGCATCGGCGATCACGCCCGTGGCCGCGGCATAGTCTTTGTTGATGTCGCCGGCATCGACGGTGACGTGGATGATGCTCTTGCCGTCGGGCACCACCCGGGTGAACGCCGCGTGGCTGAGACTGGTGCCGACCGCGAGCAGGGTGTCGCAGGCGTCGAGCTCTTCCACCACCATCGCCGTTGCGCCCAGACCGCCCATGCCGGCGGATAGCGGGTGGGTCTCCGGGAAGGCGCTCTTGCCTTGTAAGGTCGTCTTCACCGGCGCGCCCAGCAGCTCGGCGACGTCTTTCAGCGCCTCGTAGGCCTCGGCGAAATGGACACCCTGGCCGGCCCAGATCAACGGCCGCTCGGCTGCCAGCAGGCGGTCGGCGGCTTCCTCCACCGCGCCCTGGTCGGCGGCGGAGCGCAGGCGCGGCACGGGCGTGTAATCGATCTCGCCGTCCCATTCGGCGGCGCAGACATCGCCCAGCACCTCGAGCATGACAGGACCGGGCCGGCCCGAGCGCAAGGCCGTGAAGGCACGGCGCACATAGTTGGGCAACTGGTCCGGCACGATCAGCTTTTGCGATATCTTGACGGTTGCCGCATAGTTTCTGGCACTGTCGAACATGGTCGGCGTGTCGAGATAGCGCAGCCCCGGATGGCCGGGAAGGAAGAGGATCGGCACGGAGTCCGTATAGGCATGGGCAATGCCGGCAAAGGCGTTTTCCGAGCCCGCCATGCCCTGCACCGTAAGCGTGCCGATCTGCCGCCCGTTGGTCGAGCGTGACACACCGTCGGCCATGTTCCCCGCCACGCGCTCCTGGCGCGCGACGATGCTGGGCAGTCCTGCCCGGGACATCGGCTCCATCACCGGGCTGAACGGGTAGCAGAAACACTGCGTCACGCCCTCTTTTTGCAGCATCTTCACCAAAGCGTCGCCGACGTTCATCGTATTCCTCCTCAAGTATCACTGTTGTGTTCTCAAGCGGCGCGGGCGCGCCCCGAAGATGTTCCGATCGTTCCCATCAGGCGCTCACGCTCGCTGTCTGCGGCTTTCATCGCCTGTTCCTTGATATGGCCGAAGCCGCGGATCTGCTCAGGGATCTTGGCCAAGGCAATTGCCGTGGCAAGGGATTGCTGCGTGAGCGTTGCCGCGAGTTGTTCGATGTCGGCGACATAGCGGTCGCGCAACGCCTTCTCAGCACGGCGTTCCGCCGTCCGGCCGAAGATATCGAAGCGGCCGTCGCGCAGTCCCTTCATGCCCGCCAGCATTTTCATCACGCCGCCCAGCCACGGCCCGTATGAGCTCTTGCGCGGCAGGCCGGTATGAGGGTCGCGGCGTGAGAACAGCGGCGGTGCCAAATGATAGCGAATGCTGTAGTCGCCGCTGAAGCTCTGCTTCAGCTGATCGGTAAAACTTGCCTCGCGATGCAGCCGCGCGACTTCGTACCCGTCCTTGTAGGCCATGACCTTGAAGGCGTTGCGCGCGACCGCGGCGGCAAAGTCCGTGCTGTCCTTGCCGAGTTTGGCTTCCGCGCTCTGCGCCGTCTCGACCAATGTGCGATAGCGCCTGGCGTAGGCGGCATCCTGATAGGCGGTAAGGGTGTCGGCGCGGCGCGCGATCATGTCTTCGAGGCTTTCCGCAGGCGCCTGTTCGACCGCTGTCGGCAGCAAGGCCGCGACCGTGTCGGGCTTTGCCGCGGCCAGGCGTCCGAGCCGCAATGCCAGCAGGTTGAACGGCACCGCAACGCCGTTCACCGCGATGGCCTGCTCGATGGCGGAAACCGAAAGCGGCAGGCAGCCTCGCTGCAGCGCGAAGCCGATCATGAAACTGTTGGCGCCGATGGTATCGCCGGTCAGCGCCAGCGCGATGCGCGTGGCGTCGACGGTGTGGGTGTGATCGGCGCCGACATGGTCGCTGAGGCCCTGTACGAGCAGGCTGCCGTCGACGGACAGGTCGCGGGCAAGCTGGAACGCCGGTGTCGGAGTCACATCGGCATTGATAACGGCATGGGTCTGATCGGGCTCGACCGCATGCAACGCCGAGGGCGCCACCGCGGCCACCAGGTCGCAGCCGAGCAACAGGTCCGCTTCGCCGAGACCGACGCCGTGGGAGACCTCCGCGCCGGGTGCGGCGCTGATCTTCAGATGGCTGTATACGGCGCCGTTCTTCTGGCTGAGGCCGGTCATGTCGAAGATCGAAACGCCCTTGCCTTCGAGATGCGCGGCCATGCCGAGAACGGCCGAGATGGTGACCACGCCGGTGCCGCCGATGCCGG
>CAZVDW010000603.1:0-3958 GCA_964625645.1 uncultured Rhodospirillaceae bacterium | reverse complement strand
TTGCGCCAAATCATCGCCGCAATCACAGCCGCGATAATCCCGCTAACCCTGGCGAAAGAAGCTTCTTAACAGACGACTACTTATGCGCCTCGTTTCTTAGTCCAGGTAGCCGTAATCGCCCCAGATCTTATAGTTCTTGCGGAACTCGCTGAGCGACTCCCAGACCCGGGCAAAGTCGGCATCCGCCGCCGCTTCTTCCGCGACAACTTCCTGCCAGGCCTTGTCGAGGGCAGCCATGATTTCCGGCGACCAGCGATGCAACGTCACACCCTTGCTCTGCAGTTCCTGCAAGGCACCGAATTGGATTGCCTCTCCCTGGGCCAAGCCACGAAGCATGCTCTCCTTGCACGCCGCGACGACGATCTGCTGCTGCGTCGTATCGAGAGCATTCCAGCGGTCCAGGTTGATGATGAGCTCACCCATGCTGATCGGCTGGTGCCAACCCGGGAAATAATAGTGCTTGGCAACCTGATAGAAACCCAAGTCGAGGTCGATCGCGGGCATGGAGAACTCGGTCGCGTCGATAGTGCCAAGCTCGAGCGCCGGGAAGATGTCACCGCCGGAAATGAGCTGGGTGGAGACGCCGAGTTTCTCCATCACTTTGGCGCCAAGGCCGAAGAAACGCATCTTCAAGCCCTTGAGATCTTCGACCGACTCGATCGGCTCGCGGAACCAACCGGAGCCCTCGGGCGATATCAGGTTGCATTGCAGCGGCCGGATATTGTGCGGCGCGTACAGCTCCTGGAGCAGCTCCTCGCCACCGCCATAGTACAGCCAGGCAATCGCCTCACCCGCACTGGGACCGAACGGCACTGCCGTGAAGAACTGCAGGGCCGGCACTGTGCCAGCCCAGTAACCTGCTGCCGACCAACCGGCATCGACGGCACCTGTGGATACCGCGTCGAAAATCTCAAGCGCCGGGACCAAAGCACCTGGCTCGAAGAACTTGACTTCCATGGTACCGCCGGAAAGCTCACCGATACGCTTTTCGATCAACTGCCCCTGATCGCCAAGCTGAACCAATTCGCCGGCAAACGCGCTGGCCATCTTCCAACGCACCTTCTCGGCCGCTGGTGCCTCCGCAACCTGTTCCGTGCCCGGTGCGGAGGTGACTGTGTCGCCACCGCCGCCACCCAAAACGAACATCCCGAGTGCCGCACCGATGACAAGCATCACGAGGGCGACAATGACTGTACTGGCTCTCATATCGTGGCTCCTCCCCTGTCGGGCGCCAGCCCGGCCCCACCCGGCCACTCTGGCGCCGTTAGCGGCCTAATGCGCCGCCTGCCCGGTATTCATGCCTTTTCCACCCGCGAGGTCAAGGCTGGTGAGCCATACGCCTCATGTCTGGCAGCCCGGCCCGGGCTCGACGACGCCCGAACGCTCGACGATCTCGAGGCTGCCATCATCAGCGCCTTTGGCAATCACCATCGGCAACTTGGCCTGGCGGCTGGCAGCATCAAAACTGATGGGCCCTGTCGCAGCCTCCAAAGCTGTATTCGGCAGCGAATTCATCGCCGCTTCGCCACTGGCCTCGCCGGCAGCCTCCCAGGCCGAGGCAAGGGCTGCCACCGCCGTATAATGGCTGAAGGCGTAATAGGTGATTGGAGTTGTTTCGTCCGCATGGGTCCGCATCCGGGAAACCAGAGCCGGGACCCCGTTGGCGGGATCGCCCGCGACAAAACTGGACGCGGTCACGACCATTTTCGCCAAGTCGCCGCCGAGGTCTTGCGCATGCATCTCGTTAAACCCGATCCAACCGAGGTCAACCCGGTCCAACAGCCCAATGGCGTGAGCTTGTCGCACGAACTCGCTGCCCTGGCGCCGAGGAACGCAAAGCACGACCACATCCGCGTCCGTCGCTGCTACCCAACGCGCAACCGGCTCGAAGTTGGTCTCACCGACCTTGGTGAGCGCTTCTCCGAGCATATTGCCGCCATGATGATAGAGGATGCGTAAGACAGTGCGCCGGAACATGCTGATCTGCCAGCTTGATGCACTGCCGACGAGAAAATACGAGCGTCCGCGCCCGCCATCGAGATGCTGCAGGAGCGGATAGGAGTCCTGATAGGGCGTCGGAGCCAAGGTAAACGCGCCGGAGCCGCAAAATCCGCCCTCATTGTTGCTCGCCGTCAGCAATGGAACCCGGCTCGGCGCCAGGGCACGCGCCGCCACCTTGCGCCCGAATGCTATAAACGGCCCGACGACGGCTTGGGCGCCCTCATCACGCACCAACTCGGCGCAGCGATCCGCGAGGTTTCGCGGCGAGCCTTCCGAATCCCGAAATGCCAGCCTGAGCGGACGGCCCAATACGCCCCCACTCTCGTTCAAATCTGCGACAGCGGTCGTCACCCCCAGCCGCATTTGCCTGGCGTGATCGTCAAGCCCGCCACTGGTCGGCAAGAGAACGCCGATGGTTACCGGTGAGGCTGCCGAAGCGCCACGCATACGCAAGAAGCCTGTCGCAGCCATGGCGCCGGCGCCGATTATCAGGCCTCGACGGCTCACTGTGCTCAATTTCGCTCTTGATCCCATCATCTCGGCCCTCCCGCTTCGGACGCAAATACTGGTTTATTCGAAAACGACCCGCAGCGGATGTTCGCTTGCAATGGGCAGAGTGCCCTTGTCGATCGCGTGGCGCCCATCAAAAACCACATAACTGCGGCCGCCGTAGTGCGGCAAAGCCCTTTGAATGGCCTCCAAGGCAGCGCCGCTCGCAGCTGCGACCGTCAACACCGCCTTGCCCTTCTGGCTCCGCGACACCCATGACCGGGCCGTGCCGTTCCCTGCCGCAAAATCTGGAATCGGCAAGTTGTTGGTGAGTAGCAGCTCTTCGACTGCGCCATCAAGGCCGATCACCACGACCCCATCTTCGTCAGGGAACGCCGTATTGACGGTCGCGGTTCGGGCCACAACGGCACGCCCCAGGAGCCTCGAGGCCAAAGTCTCCGCCACATCGATAACCGCAGGATCGTTGCCGACAACAAATAGGGCCGCCTTAGGGTCCAGCGAAACATCGCGAAAGATGGGCGGTGCCTCTCCAGGGGCCAGGCGCCGAAGAACATGGTGGTCCGGATCGATCGCGACTGCCAGCGGGCGCGATGGCAATATCCAGACGTGATCATCGGTGGTTTCCGATACCTCGGCGAACTTCACAACATTGCCCTCCGCGAGACTGATCACGACTGGCACCGTGAGATTCCATGGGCGGGCCTCTTGCCGCAATCGCAGGCTCAAACGCCAGCCTTCTGCGTGTTCCGAGACAGCCGCATTCTCAAGGACAAGATTGGGCGCGCCTGTTCGAGTGAGCCATTGCCGGAAAAAACTCTCAAGGTTGCGCTCAGTCCCGGATTCGAAGGCCCGCTGCAAGTCGGTCCAGGCAGCGGTGCGTCCATGCCATTGCTGCCAGAATGCTCTCAAGCTCTCATCGAAGGCATTGTCGCCAATATCCTGACGGAGCATGTGCAAAACCATCGCCACCTTGTCGTAGCCCAGCACTTGTGCGGCGGCGTGGTGGCGCTGAACGAAGGCTGTCAGCGCCGTGTCGTCGCTGTCATCCAGCGCAGTGACATCCCTGAGCCAGGCGAGGCGCATCTCGTGCGCGGCCATCTCTCCCGCCTCTTCGGCGAGGCCGTAATCGGCAAGGTAGGTCGTCAGGCCTTCGGACCAGTTGCCGGCCGCGTAAGCCACGCGCACCCCATTGCCCCACCAGTTGTGCAGCACTTCGTGGGCGAGTGAGCGCCCCTGCATGAACGGCATGGGCAGAATGCGCGCGCTCACATATGTGGCGCCGGGAAAGCCCAGGCCGACCGGGAACGGCGCGGCAACCACCCAGAAATGCGAATACGGATACGGCCCGACGCGGGCGCCAAAGCCATCGATATATGCCGCTACCCGATCGAGATAGGGCTCGGCCAGCGGCACCATGTCGGGTGGGAAATAGGTCCGCAGGCGCAGT
>CAZVDW010000602.1:0-6853 GCA_964625645.1 uncultured Rhodospirillaceae bacterium | reverse complement strand
TTGGAACCGGTTTGATGATCGTGCCGGATCAGTCCTTGCGGTCCTTGTCGCCGACCACGGCGTTGACGTCGTCCTTGTCGGCCTCGGGATCGTCGTCGCCGGTGACCGGAGGGGCGTCATCGGGCTCGTCGTCGGCCTCGGTCTCGGCTTCGGCCGCCACCGCCACCGCCGGCTTTTTGGCCACTGGCGCCTTGGTCGGCCTCGCTGCTGCCCGCGTCGGTCGTGGCTTGACCACGACCTCCGCCACCGTCTCGCATTTGGGGCAAGTGGGGGACTTTTTTCCGAAGTCGTAAAACTTCGCGCCGCAGCTGGCGCAAAGATGTTTGGTACCCAGGTCTTTCGTGGCCACCGTGCATTCCTTTTTCTGGGCGCCACACGATGGCGCGGTCGGACGTCGCCTTTGCCATGATCGCCCGCCGCCTGTCAAAGCAAAATCGCCTACCCGTCGGCTCTCGCATATGCTAGGGCTCGCGCAACGAGGCGACCCAATCCAGCGACGGCGGAACCAGCGTGCAGCCCCTGCGATCGACAGCGACCGGCCCGCTAGCGGGCGATATTGTCGCGCCCGGCGATAAATCCATCTCGCACCGCGCCCTGTTGCTGGGGGCGCTGACGGCCGGGCGGACCGCGATAGACGGCTTGCTCGCCGCCGAGGATACGCTGGCCACGGCGGCCGCGGTCTCGGCCCTGGGCGCGCCCGCCACTTGCGACGAGGACGGGCGCTGGCATGTCGCTGGTGTCGGCATCGGCGGGCTCGGCGAGCCCGGCCGTGTGCTCGACCTCGGCAATAGCGGTACCGGCGCGCGTCTCCTGCTCGGCGTATTGGCGGGGCAGCCGCTGACGGCGGTCTTGACCGGCGACGCCTCCTTGCGCTCGCGGCCGATGGCCAGGGTCACCGAGCCGCTCTCGCGCATGGGCGCGCGTTTCGTCTGTGCCGAGGGCGGGCGCCTGCCCATCACCGTGACGGGGGCAACGGATGCGCTGGCGCTCGAGACCCGCCTGGCGGTGCCCTCGGCGCAGGTCAAGTCCGCATTGCTGCTGGCCGGGCTTGCCGCTGCCGGGCAGACCACGATCGTCGAGCCCGAGCCGACCCGCGACCACTCGGAGCGCATGCTGCGCCTGTTCGGGGCCGAGGTGGGCAGCGAGGCGGAAACGGGCGGGGGCCGGCGGATTACCCTCAGCGGCCAGCCCGAGCTGGTGTCGCCCGGGCTGCTCACGGTGCCCGGCGATCCGTCTTCCGCGGCCTTTCCGCTTGTTGCGGCGCTGCTGGTGCCGGGCTCGCGGCTGCGCATCGGCGGCGTCTGCATCAATCCCCTGCGCAGCGGCCTTTACGAAAGCCTGGTCGAGATGGGCGCGGCGCTGTCCATAACCGAGAGCGGCGAGGCTTGCGGCGAGACGGTGGCGGACATCTCAGCCAGCGCCGGTCCGCTTCGCGGCGTCACGGTGCCGGCCGGGCGGGCACCGCGAATGATCGACGAGTACCCCGTACTCGCGGTCGCCGCGGCTTGCGCCGAGGGCCCCAGCCGCTTCGAGGGCTTGGCCGAGCTCAGGGTCAAGGAAAGCGACCGCCTGGCGGCCATCGCCGACGGCCTCGCCGCCAATGGCGTCGCGGTCGAAGCCGATGCCGACAGCCTCACCATCACTGGTGCCGGCGGCCCGCCACCGGGGGGTGGCCGCGTCGTCACCCACGGTGACCACCGCATCGCCATGGCCTTCCTGGTCCTTGGCCTGGTCGCGCAACGGCCGGTCAGCATCGACGACGGCGCCATGATCGCCACCAGCTTTCCCGGTTTCGCCAAGCTGATGCGCGGCCTCGGCGCCGACATCGCCGCGGCGGACGAGGCATGATCATCGCCGTGGACGGCCCCGCCGCTTCTGGCAAGGGCACCCTGGCGCGGCGCTTGGCCGAGCGTTTCGGGCTTGCCCATCTCGACACCGGCAGCCTCTATCGCGCCACCGCCTTGCGCCTGCTCGACGCGGGCGCCGACCCCGCCGACCCGAAGCTGGCAGAAGCGGCGGCGAAAGCCTTGGATGCGAGTGGTCTGGACAGCCCGCGGCTGCGCCAGCCCGAAGTCGGCGCCGCGGCCTCGCTGGTCGCCGCCGTGCTTGGCGTGCGCGCGGCGCTGTTGGCCTTCCAGCGGGATTTCGCGAACCAACCGCCTGGCGCTGCCGTCGGCGCCGTTCTCGACGGCCGCGATATCGGCAGCGTGGTGTTGCCGGACGCGGATGTGAAGATATTCCTCACCGCCAGCGTCGAAGCCCGCGCCGACCGCCGCCATAAGGAGTTGCGACAGCGTGGCACGAAGAGTATAAGAGCCGCCGTCCTGCGGGAGCTTGAGGAACGGGATTCGCGTGACGGATCGCGCGATGCGGCTCCGATGGTGCGGGCCCCCGACGCGCTGTTGTTGGATACGACGAATTTGGATGCCGATGCCGCCTTTGCGGCAGCGGTGAAACTTGTTTTGGCGCGGCAGCAGCGAGCTGCGCCGGAACGCCGATCCGGGCAGGCGGGCGAGACGCACGCGTGCGACGAAAACGGATCGGCTAACCGGAGTTGAGGCGTTTTATGAGCGATGTCGGCAGCGCCGAGGGCAATGCCCCGGTGACGGATGAGAATTTCGAGGCGCTCTTGCAGGAGTCTCTTGGCCAGGCCGGAAAGCTCGAGGGCACCGTGGTCGCAGGTACCGTGATTGCCATCGATAACGACATGGCGGTCATCGATGTCGGCCTCAAGGCCGAGGGCCGCGTGGCGCTGAAGGAATTCTCCACGGCGACCGGCGAGATCGAGATCAGTATCGGCGATACGGTCGAAGTGTTCCTCGACCGCATGGAAAACCGCCGCGGCGAAGCGGTGTTGAGCCGCGAGCGCGCCCGCCGCGAGGAAGCCTGGGTGGTGCTCGAAAAGGCTTTCAACTCGAGCGAGCGCACCGAGGGCGTGATCTTCGGCCGCGTCAAGGGTGGCTTTACGGTCGATCTCGGCGGCGCCGTCGCCTTCCTGCCGGGCAGTCAGGTGGACGTGCGCCCGGTGCGCGATATCACGCCGCTGCTCAATACCAAGCAGCCTTTCCAGATTCTCAAGATGGACCGCCGCCGCGGCAATATCGTGGTCTCGCGGCGCGCCGTCATGGAGGAGACCCGCGCCGAGGCCCGCGCCGAGCTCGTCGCCAGCCTCAAGGAAGGCCAGGTGCTCGAAGGCGTGGTCAAGAACATCACCGATTACGGCGCCTTCGTCGATCTCGGCGAGGTCGATGGCCTGCTGCACGTGACGGACATCGCCTGGCGGCGCATCAATCACCCCAGCGAGGTGCTGAGCATCGGCCAGACTCTCAACGTGCAGGTCATTCGCTTCAACATTGAGACCCAGCGCATCAGCCTCGGCATGAAGCAGCTCGAGGCCGATCCCTGGGAGGGCGTCGAGCTCAAATACCCGATCGGCACCAAGTTCAAGGGCCGTGTCACCAACATCACCGACTATGGCGCTTTCGTGGAGCTGGAGCCTGGCGTCGAGGGTCTGGTGCACGTCTCCGAGATGAGCTGGACCAAGAAGAACGTGCATCCCGGCAAGATCATCTCGACCAGCCAGGAAGTCGAGGTGATGGTGCTCGATGTGGATCCGAACAAGCGCCGCATCAGCCTCGGCCTCAAGCAGTGCGGCGGCAATCCCTGGGATGCGCTGGCGGATCTGCATCCGATCGGCTCTCTGGTCGAAGGCGAGGTCAAGAATATCACCGAGTTCGGCCTCTTCGTCGGCCTGCCCGGCGAGATCGACGGCCTGGTGCATCTCTCCGATCTCGATTGGAACCTGTCCGGCGAGGAAGCGCTCAAGAGTTACAAGAAGGGCGATACGGTCAAGGCCAAGGTGCTCGACATCAATGTCGAGAAAGAGCGCATCAGCCTTGGCGTCAAGCAGCTCGAGGCGGATCCGTTCGCTTCGGCGATGGCTGAGCTGAAGAAGGGCTCGGTGGTCACCGGCGTCATCTCGGCGGTGCTCGATGCCGGCCTCGAGGTGACCGTGAACGATGGTGCGGTCGGCTTCATTCGCAAGGCGGATCTGGCGCGCGACCGTGGCGACCAGCGTCCGGAGCGCTTCGCGGTTGGCGACAAGATCGATGCCAAGATCACTCAGATGGATGGCCCCAACCGTCGCCTGACGATGTCGGTGAAGGCGCTCGAGATCGCCGAGGAGAAGGCGGCGATGGCCGAGTACGGCTCCTCCGACAGTGGCGCCAGCCTGGGCGATATCCTCGGTGCGGCAATCAAAGCCAAGGCCGAGGAGGCCGACGGCGGCGAGGATGACGATGCGCCCGAAGCCGCCGCCGAGACCGAAGCGGTGGCGGAGACCGAGGCGGCGGTTCCGGCAGAGACTGCGGCAGAGGAGGCCGCCGATGATGCGGCCGAGAAGGACGCCGGCGCTTAAGCCGGCGCGTGGCCGGCCCGCGCATGGCGCGAGGCGCGTGGGATGGCGTTCGATAGCGACGCGTTGATCGACCGGCGGCGCCTCAAGCGCCGCTTGGCCATGTGGCGGCTGCTGGCGCTCGTCTCATTGCTCGCGGTCGCCGCGGTCGTCTTTGCCCGTCTGCCGACCCTGCCGGGCCACCAACATATTGCCGTGCTCTGGGTCGAGGACATCATCTTCGCCGACCCCTATCGCGACGCCGCCATCGAGGCTTTGCTGGACGACGCCTCGGTCGCTGCGGTGCTGGTCCAAATCGACAGTCCCGGCGGCACGACTTTCGGCTCCGAAGCGCTCTATCGCGGTCTGTTGAAGGTCGGTGAGGCCAAGCCCGTGGTCGCGGTGATGAACCAGATGGCGGCCTCGGGCGGCTATATGACGGCGCTCGCCGCCGATTACATCGTTGCCCGGGAGACCACCATCACCGGTTCCATCGGCGTGGTTCTCGAGGCCACGAACTTCGTCGGCCTGATGGAGAAGCTGGGAATCGAGAACGACACGATCACCAGCGGGCCGTTGAAGGCACAGCCCAACCCGCTGTCGCGGCTGAGCCCGGAAGCCCGCGCCGCAACGCGCGAAGTCGTGGACGATATCCACGCCATGTTCGTCGGCATGGTCGTCGAGCGCCGCGGCATGAACGCGGTGCTGGCGCAGCGCCTCGCGGACGGCCGGATCTATACCGGGGCCATGGCGAAAGAGAACGGGCTGATCGATGCCATCGGCGGCGAGGACGTGGCCGTCGCCTGGCTCGAAGAAGTGCGCGATGTCGAGCCCGATTTGCCATTGATCGATGTGCAGATCGATTATCCGCAAGAGCTGCTCGACAGGCTTGTTTCGGCTTCGGTCGGAAAATCCCATTTACTAGAAAGACTTAGACTTGACGGTTTGGTCTCGCTTTGGCAACCTCGTGGGGTCGAATAAGGGATTTTTGGGAGAACGCGGCTGCCCGTCGCTGCGCCCGGGTGTCGAGGTTGGGGCTGAAGCGATGGAAGCGCACCGGACAAGCGGGCACGTGTCATGACCAAATCAGAATTGATCCAGGCTCTGGCCCAGGACAATCCGCATCTCTATCATCGCGATGTCGAGCGTATCGTCTCGACGGTGTTCGACGAGATCTCCGACGCCTTGGCGCGTGGCGATCGCGTGGAACTGCGGGGCTTCGGCGCCTTTTCGGTGAAGGCGCGCGTGGCGCGTGTCGGGCGCAATCCGCGTACCGGCGCCTCGGTGTCGGTGCCGGAGAAATACGTGCCGTTCTTCAAATCGGGCAAGGAGTTGCGCCAGCGGGTCAACGAGGCGTGAGCCGGGCTTTGCCGTGAAGCTGCTGTGGCGCGCGGCAGCGCTGATCTTTGCGGCCCTTGCCGTGGCGTTTGCCGTTGCCAATCGGCAGCCTGTCGCCGTTTCCCTGTCGCCGATCCCGGCAAGCGTCGAGCTGCCGCTCTACCTTCTCGTGCTGGGCGCGCTGGCGTTTGGCGCGGCCATCGGCGGCATTGGCAATTGGATCGCCGGTGGTGGCGGGCGCCGGGTGGCGCGGGCAAACCGCCGTCAGGCCGCAGCACTTGAGCGCGAAGTGGTGGAATTGCGCGAGGGCCGTGCCCTGACGGAGCCGAAACCCGACGCGTCTTGATATTGCCGCCACGCAGCCGGATGTGCTACGCCCGCCAAGGTCCGAAGAACACCGTCACGGAGGATTGCCCATGACTGCGGCCGATCGCGCCCGGCAGATCATTTGCGCCGTCGATACCAGCGACCCGGACGAAGCCGCAGCGCTTGCCGGTGCGCTTGCCGGTCGGGTCGGCGCTCTCAAGCTGGGGCTGGAATTCTTTTCCGCCAATGGCCCGGAAGGCGTGCGCCAGGTTGCCGCCGGCGGCTTGTCGATCTTTCTCGACCTCAAGCTCCACGACATCCCCAATACGGTCGCGCGCGCCTTGCATGCGGCGGCGCCGTGCGATCCGATGATGATCACGCTGCACGCCAGTGGCGGCGCGGCGATGATGCGGGCGGCGGCGGCAGCGGCCATGCGCATCGCCGATGGCGGCGACGGGCGGCGGCCGCTGCTGCTCGCGGTCACCGTGCTGACGAGTTTCGACGAGAACGATGTCGCCGCGGTTGGCATGCACGGGCCGATCGCCGATCAGGTCAGACGCCTTGCCTCTCTCGCCCAGGAATGCGGCATGGACGGCGTCGTCGCGTCGGCCCATGAGACCGCCATGATCCGCCAGCTTTGCGGCGACGACTTCAAGGTGGTGGTGCCCGGCATTCGCCCGGCCTGGTCGACGGCGGACGACCAGAAGCGCATCGTCACGCCGGCCGAGGCGGTGCGCGACGGGGCCGATTATCTGGTGATCGGCCGGCCGATCACCCGCGCCGACGATGCCGCCGCCGCCACCGCCCGCATCGCCG
>CAZVDW010000601.1:0-15081 GCA_964625645.1 uncultured Rhodospirillaceae bacterium | reverse complement strand
CGCAAGAGTACTTCTGCAGGGGCATCCGCACCGTGTCGCAGATCTACTACTGGGGGCACTACCCTGTCGCGGACCTGGAGTTCGACACGGATGCTCCTGTGAGGGTCGCTCTCCGCGCGTGGTCGCCGTTCATCCCGGGAGACTCCGCAGCATCGAACATCCCGGGGGCTGTGTTCCAGGTACGCCTGCGAAACATCACCACTGAGGAGCAGACCGGCACACTGGCGTTCAGTTTCCCGGGACCCACGGAGAGCGAGGCGCTGACGACACGTTTTCCGCATATCGCGGCGGAACACCCGGAATTGCTGGCCCATCACGAGGAAGAGGCCGGGCAGATGGAATCGGCCATCGCGCATTGGCAACTGGCCGGGAAACAAGCCATGGCACGCTCGGCAAACACCGAGGCATTGCGGCATTTTCGCCAAAGTCTCGGCCTGGTCGGGAGCCTGCCCCATCAACCGGATAGGGCGCGCAAGGAGCTTGAGCTGAGAATTCTCATTGGTACACCACTCATTGCCACAACTGCCCACGGCTCGAGCGAGGTCGGCGAGAACTTTGTCCGTGCCGCCGCGCTTTGCAACGAAGTGGACGATCCGGATCTGCTGTTTCCGGCGCTGTATGGCCAATGGGTGAATCTACACTCCACCGCCCGGCACGCGGAGGCACGTCCCATCAGCGATCGGTTTCTGGAACTGGCGGAGCGTCACGACGACCGCATCGGCCGTCTCCAGGGACATCGGCTGAGCGGCGTGCTCGATGTCATGTTCCTCGACCTGGAGAGCGCCAAAGACAATCTTCGCAAAGCCGTGGCGCTCTATGACCCGGAACAGGACCGTGGCCTGGCGCTTCGCTACGGCCAGGACCCGGGCGTGGCGGCACTGTCGTTCCTGGCAACGGCTCATGCGCTTTGCGGGGAGCGCGCGAAGTCGCTGGCGCTTTCGGAACAGGCATTGGCTTTGGCCGACGACATCGGCCACAAATTCACCCGCGTCTATGGCTTATGGTGGGCTGTAGGCATGCCAACTCTCATTCAACGTGATCACGACCGTGGCGCCAAGGCAGCCGCGGAAATTGTCGAGCTTTCCAAGGCCGAGGGCTTCGTCGCATGGGAGAAGACCGCCAGCCTGGTTGCCCTCCACTTCGCTCGTGAGGCGGGCAGCGTCGACGTCGTTGCGGCGCCACGCCAATTGCGCGAGCTTCTCGAGGAAACCAAAATGTTCGGCAACAGGATGCTGACTCCGATATGGCAGGCATCGATTGTCGAGGCCGACGTCGCCGCCGGCCACGCCGATGAGGCCATAAAGTGCCTGGGTGAGGTGATTCTCCTGGCACGGGAGAGTGCCGAGCTTTTCATGCTGCCCGAGCTGCAACGCATTCGCGGAAGCCTGCGGCTCGCTGTCGAAGGCGATGGGGCGGCGGCCGAGAAGGATTTCCGTGACGCTATCGCCCTGGCACAAAGCCACGGGGCCGGTCTCTTTGCCTTGCGAACCGCTCTTGACCTTGTCAGGCTGTGGCAGGACCAGGGCAGGGGCTCGGCCGGGCAGCAACTGCTTGGCGATATCCACGCCGAGTTTCCTCACCTCGGCGAGACGCCGGAATGGCAGCTGGCGCGAACGCTCATGGTACCCTTAAGGTAAAGCGCTTCAAACACTTGGCGGAATTTTAGCATTTTGCGGCTTGGCCATTGGCTGGCGAAGCATTCGGGCCTCTGGTCAATCAATCGGCTATGATCGCGGTGCCGGTTTCGCCGGCGAGCGCGCGCGCGACGTTGGGCGGGTTGGTGATCAGGCCCCGGCCGCCGCCGTGTTCGATATACTCGATCATGGCGTGGATTTTCGGTCCCATGGTGCCTGGCGGGAACTCACCGTCTTGGAGATGGCGCCGGGCCTCACCGACGGTCAGATTGTCGAGCCAGTGCTCTTCCGGGGTGCCGAAGCCGATGGCGACCTTTTCCACCGCGGTGAGAATTATGAAGAGATCGGCGCGAAGTCCGCGGGCGAGCAGGGACGAGGCAAGGTCTTTGTCGACCACTGCTTCGACGCCTTCAAGATCGCCGTCGTTATAGCGCACTACCGGAATGCCACCGCCGCCCGCGGCGATCACTACGAAACCGGCCCCAATCAGGTGTGCGACGATCGGTAGCTCGACTATCTCTCTCGGGGCAGGGGATGGCACGACGCGACGCCAGCCGCGCCCGCGCTCCTCTTGCACTTCCCAGCCAAGCTTGGCAGCGAGCAATCTTGCCTCGGTCTCCTCCATGATGCTGCCGATTGGCTTGTCGGGTGCGTGGAATGCGGGGTCCTCTCGGTCGACCACGACCTGGGTGACAACGGCGATGGCCTGGCGGGCGAGGCCGCGGCGGCGAAAATTGTTCTGCAATACACGCTGGAACATGCATCCGACCGCGCCCTGAATATCGGCGGCCGCGTAATCCATCGGCACCATCGGCACCTCGTCGCGGGCGATTTCCGAGCGCCTGAGGATGAAGCCGACTTGCGGCCCGCTGCCGTGGGTGATCACCACGTCGAAACCGGCTTCCACCATATCGGTGATGTAATGTGCTGTCTTCGAGGCCGCGACAAACTGGTCTGGAATCGACTCGTGCTCGCTGTCGACGATGAGCGCGTTACCGCCGACAGCGACCACCGCCAGCTTGCCGCGCCCCGGTGGGCTCACGGCTCGAGCTCCGCGGCGAGCGCGCTGAGCGCATCGGCGAAACAGCCCAGCGGCGCCCGTGTGATACCGGCGCCGATCTGGCTGACGCCCGGATCGCGGTGGGCGATGCCGGTGTTGATGACCGGCCGGATACTGGTGTCGACCACCTTGCGCGCATCGATGCCCGCGGGCGTGCCGACGAAGCCGAGCGCCGGCAAAGTGAGCGCTGTGTTCGCGCCGATCGTGATGACGCCCATCTCACGGGTGTTACGCAGTGCGTCCGCCGGCGTGCCGCCGACGAACTGCACGATGGCCGGCGCCGCCGCCATGGCGAAGGCACCAATACCGGCGGTCTCGGTGATTGCGCTGTCGCCGAGATCGGCGGCGGCGTCGCGGGTGTCGTAGCCGGGGAAGAAGAGGCCGTCGATGATCGGCGCAGGGCGGCTGAACCAGCGCTCGCCCGTGCCGCTCAGGCGGATACCGAACTCGACGCCGTTGCGCGCCATCGCCGTGACCATGCTGCTGCCCGCGACGCCGTCGGCGGCGAGCAACATGGTCTTGCACGCGGCCATGGAGATGTTGAGGAAGAAGTGGTCGTTGCCGGCAATGAAGGCGATGGCCTCGGAAGCGGCCCGGCGGCTGACGTCGCTGTCGAGGATCGCCGGCGCGATACGGCGCAGCAACAGCGAGGTCGCGGCATTGTTGCGGTTGTGCACCTCGTCGCCCATGTGCAGCGCCTGGGCCATCAGCGGCATCAGCTCGATGCCGCCCGATCTCTGCAGGCCGGCGGCAAGCACCGGCGCCAACGATTGCGCGATCCATCTGAGACGGTCGAGGACCTCGTCGTGATAGGCGCCGAAGCGCAGTACGCGCCCGAGGCCTTCGTTGATGCCGCAAAAGGCGCTACGGCCGCTGCTGCCGTCACGCACCCGCCAGACCGGCATGGAAGGGCTGAGGATGCCCGCCATGGGCCCCACCGCATCGTGGTGGTGGCAGGGCGCGAAGGCGATATCGCCGGCCGCGGCCAGCGCCTCCGCTGCCTCCGGGTCCGCGGCCCAGCCCTCATAGAGGATGGCGCCGACGATGGCGCCCTGCATGGGTCCGCACATGGCTTGCCAGGCGACAGGCGGGCCGGCATGGAGAATGCGCCGCTCGGCCATGCCGGGCACCACGTCACGCGCCGGCGCGATGCCGGCGAGCAGCGGCCGGGCCGCGAGGTAACGCTTGAAGGCGGTGCGGTTCGCGGCCTCGACGTCGGGATGATTGACCAGGCGCGCGAGATCGTTCGCCAGCGCCGCGTCGCCGTCGGCCGGCGGCGTCCAATCGACGGCGATGGCCTCGCCGCCCGCCGCCTGGATGCTTTTGGCAAACATGGTCGGGCCGACGCTGATCGCACGCAAGTCTTCACCAAACAGGCGGGTCATGAGGCGCGTGTCTCTTTCTGAGCCGCGATCAGAGCCAAGGCCGTGCGCACCGCCCGGGCATTGCTCGGCAGCAGCATGGCGCCGGCGTCGCGCAGGGTGGCCTCCTGGCTTGCCAGCCCCTGGGGATCCAGATCGGTGCCGCATATCGAGCCGACAAAGGTGACGCTGCGGCCCTCGGCCTGGGCAATGGCGCTCGCCTCGCGAATGCTCGCGGCCATCACGCCGCCGGGGTCGGCGTGGCAGCCGTAGCCGAGCACCACGTCGAACAGGATCACCGCGACCTCGGGGTCCGCCACCTCTTTCAAGACACGGTCCTGGCGCAAGCGCGGATCGATCATCGGGTGCGAGCGGCCGCGCGTGAACAGATCTTCGCCGAGGTCGAGGATGGTATGACCCCGGCTTTGCCAGGGATCGGCCAGAGCCTGCTCGGCCCGCAGCGGCACGTTGGACTTGACCGGACAGTGCGCTGCGTCGAACAGGGCGAGCGCCTCGTAACAAAAGGTGCCGCCGGTATAAAGCCCGCGAACAAAGCCTTCCGCGGGCGCCGCCGATGGCGCCGCAAGCTCAACCACCTCTTCCGTGCTGCCGCCGCCGGACAGTTGGACCGCGCGCCGTGCGGCGTCTTCCAGCGTCGCCGCGGCCTGGATATCGCCGGCCATATCCGCGCCGAGAAAGTTGATCACTACCGGCTTGGCGATGCGCGATGCGGCGCCGACCAGCTTTTCCGCGACGTCCGGCGATGGCGGCTTGGAGATCAAAACGATGACTTTGGTATCTGGATCGTTCGCCAGGGCATCGAGCCCCTGCAACATGGTGATGCCGCCAACCTCGCTCTTGAGGTCGCGACCGCCGCTGCCGATGGCCTGGGAAATGCCGGCACCAAGGGCGTGAATCAGACAGGTGACCTGCTGCAACCCCGTGCCCGAGGCGGCGACCAGGCCAATATCGCCACGGCGCACGCCATTCGCGAAACCGAGCGGCACGCCGTTGATGATCGCCGTGCCGCAGTCAGGCCCCATCAGCATCAGATCGCGCTCGCGGGCATAGCGCTTCAGCGCGATCTCGTCTTCGATGGCGACATTGTCGCTGAACATCATGACGTGCAGGCCGAGGTTCAGGGCCTTGCGCGCCTCGGCCGCGGCAAACGCGCCGGGCGTGGAAATCAGGGCCAGCGCGGCATCGGGCATCTCGCCGAGCGCCATGGCGATGCTGCGCGGCGCGAGCCTGCCCGGCCCCGCTTCCGCTGTTGCCTTCGCCTGCGGGCTCAGCGCCACCTCCGCCGCTTCCAGCGCAGCCTCCAGCGCCTCCTGTTCGCCGCCCTGCACGATCACCAGAAGATCGTTGGGGCCGGCCTTGGGCACGGCGTCGATCAGACCGGCATCGCGCATCAGCTCGAGATTGGCCGGGCTTGCCATTACCGCGCCGGCCTGCTCGACGCCGTCGCGCTCCGCGAGCGTCGTGGCGAGCTGCAGCAGCGTGATCGAGTCGCGGTAGAGGTGGCGAAATGTTCGGATCACCGTTGGCACGAGACTCACGCGTTCCTGGGGGCTGGAAATCTGCCCAAACCCAACAGCAGACCGATCATTGTGCAAGCGCCGGATTGGTGCCCGAGGGCGAGCATGGGCCGGACGTGACGGTCGATCTCACGGGCCTCTGCGGCCTTCCTCAGAACGGCGCCTGCGCGCCCGTCGATGGCGGCGCGCAGATAGGTCGCGGCAATGGCATTGGTGCGGTCCAGACGGGCGCCGATCAGCGCTGCCAAGGCGCGGCGCAAGCGAGCGCGATCCGGCCTGGTCCAAAGTGCCGCCAAATAGCCGACGAGCACGTCGTCGCCGGACGGCGTCAGGCCGCTGCCGAGCCCGACAAGGCGGCCAGCGGCGGCGGCATCGTCGGCCAAAGCTTTGACCGGCGAGCCCGCGCCAAGGCAAAAGTCGAGCGCCGAGGGCGGCGCCTCGCGCTCAAGAATTTCCCAGGCGCGCCGGATGGCATCGGCATCGCCGGGTTCGGCTGCGCTTTCGATACGACCGCTCCAGGGCCGGGCCGGGCGCGTGTCGATGCAAAGGTCGCCGCCGGCAAAGCGCACGATGCCGGCACGTATGGCGACCCGCCGCCCCGCCGCGACATGATCGCTGAAGGCGAAGCCCCGCGGCGACGCCAGCGTCATCGCCATCGGCAGCGGCTCGACCTCGCGGCACAGCAGGCTGGTCAACGAGCCGTCGTCGCAAAGCCAGGCGCAGGCCTTGCGATAGACCCCGAGCACCCGACCGCCCCGCAAGGGACGATCGAGTGCTTCGTCACAGCTCAGGGCTGCCAGGTCCATCGGCTCAGGCAGCCGCCTCCTCTTCGGCCGCGCCCTCCAGACGCGTGAAGGAGAAGATCACGCCGGCCATGAGCAGATAGGCAAGCGCCACCATCGGTGTCACGGCAAAGCCGATCGCCGGGCCGTGGATGAAGCCGAAGAAGGTGAGCACCGCCGCGATCAGGGCGACGATGGAAGCCGCCATGTGCCGCTTGTCGATCATGAAGACCGTCATGGCGCCCCATAACAAGCCGGTGACGATGGCACCGCCGGCCAGGATCTCGACGCCGCGGTAGAGCACGCCGTTCTGTGCCAGATTGTCGAGACCCACGGTTGCCGCATCGGTGCCGGCGGCACCGAGCGCCCCGTCGATATTGACCTTCAGCCAGGCCGCTAGATTGGGCACCAGCGCCATGACGATGGCCGGTGCGTGGGACTTGGGCGTCTCCTGGAAGGCCTGGGCGCCGATCAGGGCGCCGATGTAAAGCAGGATCGGGATGATCGCCACCAAGGGCACGACGCTCAGCAACAGCGGCACGATCGCCAGCCAGGTCAGCAAGAGCACCATGACGCCTGTCATGATCGAATAGCCGATCCGGCCGCCGATCGACTTCCAGCCCGGGTGGCCGATATAGACGGCGTTGGCGAACGGGCTGCCGAGCACCGTACCGGCCAGGCTGATGATGCCTTCGGCGCCGATGGCCTCTTGCACGGAATATTCATCGCCCGCGGCCGAGGCGCTTTCGACATTATCCATCGCTTCGATGAAATCGTAGATGCCGAAAGGCACGGCCGTGACCACGATCATCGTGAAGAAGTCGAAGCCGCCGACCAGCTGGTCGAACACAGGCAGTGGATAGGAAAAGCCCAGGCTGCTGACCGCGCCGGTGACACCATCGACGGAAACGCTCGCCAGGCCCCAGCCGAAGATGGTGCTGATCCAGGCGATGACGGTGCCGACGATGATCGCCACCAGGCCGCCCGGAACGCCGCCCGGATAGCGCACGCCGGCAAACCAGGCACCGAAGATGATTGCTACGGCAACCAGGCCGATGACAGGCGCCTCGATGATCTCGAACGCGGGGCGCATCGAGATGAAGGTGATCGAGATACCGGCCAACGTGCCGAGCAGTGCCGCGCGAGGCATGTGCTTGCGCACATGGGGCGCGATGAAGGCGCCGGCGAACAGCACAAGCCCCTCGATGAAGACCCAGGCAAGGCCGCCCTGATAGGCCAGGACCGGGTCGCCCGTGGTCGCCTTGATCGGCAACATGATGGCGAATACGACAAAGAACATGTGCGGCACGCTGGGGCCCGATGGCAGCGCCGTTACATCGGAACGCCCGGTCTTCTCGCTCAGGCGCTTGGCCATCCAGGCGTAATACATGTTGCCGATGAACAGCATCAAGCCGAGCGCCGGTAGGATGCGCCCGAACAGAAGCTCGTCCGGAACCCCGATCACGAATTTGAGCAGGCCCGTCAAGACCATGATATTGACGAGCACATTGGTGCCTAGACCGAAAAAGCCATTCCAGTCGCCAGCAGACCAATAGGATACTTTCTGATCCGTCATACGATAGTTTCCCCCAATTTGCATTGACCGCGCGATCACAGACACCACCGCGCGACTCGTCGGACTCGCTCGGCCCGGGCTTTAGCCCAGTGCCTTTATTGCGTCTTGCGACGTCGTCACCCACCCGAATATGCCGCCCTGGGCCTTGATCATCTCCAGGGCCACACGCTGAAACTCGGGGAAGTAAGAGCCCACGCCATCCGCTACGACGACGCATTCGAAGCCGCGGTCGTTGGCCTCGCGTATTGTGGTGTGAACGCAGACTTCGGTGGTGACGCCGCAGACGATCAGCGTCTCTATGGCGCGATTGCGCAGAATCAGCTCGAGGTCGGTCTCATAGAAGGCACCCTTGCCGGGCTTGTCGACCACCGGTTCACCGGGCGCGGGCGCGAGCTCGGGAATGATCTCGTGGCCGGGCTCGCCGCGTATCAGCACGCGGCCCATGGGCCCCTCATCGCCGATACCCACCGCCAGCCCACCGCGCGCGAGCTTGCTCGGCGGCGCGTCGGCGAGGTCCGCGCGATGGCCCTCGCGGGTGTGTATGACCGAGATGCCGGCCTGCCGCGCTGCTGCCAACAGTAGCCGGCAGGGCTCTATGGTGCCGCGCAGGAGCGATACGTCGTTGCCCAGCAGCTCGCCGAAGCCCTCGGGCTCGAGAAAGTCGCGCTGCATGTCGACGACCAATAGGGCGATGCGCCGCGGGTCAAACGCAAGCGCATAGGGCTCGGCTTCAATCTGCGCCGACCGCACGACTCAGTGGCCCCGATCGTCGATCAAGTGAATAGCCCCCCTTCAGCCTGCGGATTGCGTCCCGCCGGCACCCTGTGGTGTGGCGGCGGGCACCTGGAAAGCGTCAACCGGATTTGTCCCCTCGCAAAAAAGCGTAACATAGACGCGATGCTCCCGCCAGCCGGCGGGCGGCTCAAATTCGGGGGACAATCGGGTGGATCAAGACAGCACCAGCCTGGCGATCGCGGACCTCAGCGGCCGCTATGCCAGGGGCGAGACCACGCCGTCGGAGGTCGTTACGCGGATATTCGACACTATCGACTCGCGTTCGGAGTCTGCCGTGTGGATCGCGCTCAGCGATCGCGCTGCACTGACCGACCAGGCGCGCGAGTTGGAATCGCTCGGCGCCGAGGGGCGTCCGCTATTCGGCGTCCCGTTCGCCGTCAAGGACAATATCGACCTTGCCGGCCTGGCGACCACGGCTGGCTGCCCGGCCTTCGCCTATCAGCCGGACGAAACCGCAACGGCCGTGCAAAGGCTCATCGCGGCCGGTGCCCTGCCTATCGGCAAGACCAATATGGACCAGTTTGCCACTGGCCTGGTCGGGACGCGCTCGCCCTACGGCGCGGTGCGCAACCCCTTCGACCAGGCCTACATTGCCGGCGGGTCGAGCTCGGGCTCCGCGGCAGCCGTTGCCGAAGGTCTGGTGAGCTTTGCCCTCGGCACCGACACGGCGGGCTCGGGCCGCGTGCCGGCGGCCTTCACCAATATCGTTGGGCTGAAGCCTAGCCGCGGGGTGATCAGCGCCCATGGGGTGGTACCGGCCTGCCGCTCGCTCGACTGTGTTTCCATCTTCTCCCTGTGCACCGACGACGCCCGCATGGTCTTCGATATCGCAGCCGGCTTTGACGAGAAGGATCCTTTCTCGCGGCCCATGCCGGATGTGCCGCCGAGCTTCGATTCGTCGCATTGCCGGTTCGCGGTGCCGCGCGAGGCCGATCTCGACTTTCTCGGCGATGACGACGCGCTGCGTGCCTTTGCCGGACAGGTCGAGCGGGTCGCGAGACTGTTCGGGCCGCCGAGCGAGGTTGATATCCGACCCTTCCTGGAGGCCGCGCGACTGCTTTACGAGGGGCCATGGGTGGCCGAGCGCTATGCCGCGGTCGGTGCCTTTATCGATGCCCATCCCGGCGACATCGATCCGACAGTGCGCAGCGTGATCTCCAACGGCAAGGGGCCGAGCGCCGTCGAGGCCTTCGAGGCCTTGTACAGGCTAAGCGAATTGCGCCAGGCCTCGCGTACCATCTGGCAGCATGCCGACGTCCTGCTGACACCGACGGCGCCGACAATCTACACTTTGGCGGCGGTCGCGGCCGATCCCCTTACCCTCAACGCCAATCTCGGGCGCTACACCAATTTTGTGAACCTGATGGACCTCGCGGCCGTCGCCGTTCCCGCCGGCTTTCTGGCCAATGGCCTGCCGTTCGGCAGCAGTCTGGTGGCGCCGGCCTTCAGCGAACATGCCTTGCTCTCTATCGCCGACCGCCTGCACCGCGACGCCGGGCTTGCGGCCGGCGCCACGGGCCTGCCTTTGCCCGCGCCGGCGCCGCGGCGTGCAAAGGCAGGCGACTGGATCAGTGTTGCCGTTTGCGGCGCGCACATGTCGGGGCTGCCGCTCAATGCGCAACTGACCTCGCGCGGCGGACGCTTGGTGCGGGCCGGAAGAACCGCCGCCGCGTACCGCCTGTTCGCGCTCACCGAATTCGATCCGCCACGTCCGGGTATGGTTCGTGACGCGAACGGCCAGGCCATCGAGATTGAGGTATGGCAGGTGCCCGCCGAGCATTTCGGCAACTTCGTCGACAGCATCCCCTCGCCGCTCGGAATCGGTACCATAATGCTCGATGATGGCAGCGAGGTCCGCGGCTTCCTTTGCGAATCATTTGCGCTCAAGAAAGCGCAGGAGATCACTCAACTGGGAAGTTGGCGCAAGTACGTCGCGACTATATGAACATTTGCGGGCGACCAAGATTATCGTCGCTGAAGATGGAGCCGGAATGCCACCACCTTCTGCCTTCTCCGAACGCTCTCACCTACCAGGCGGGGCATAGGAGATCGTTTCGCCGAGCTGCTGGCTCATGGTGTCCACATGGGCGGCGAAGCCGTCCGGATCGAGCTCGTTCAGCGCCAGGTAGGCAGTGCGCTTTCGGTTGGCCCCGGGAGAGAAATAAAACACCTCGTTTTGTCCATAGGCGCGGTCGTCGATCGTGTACAGAAACCGGATTTGTTGACTAAAGACCTCGGCTTTGTCCTGCGAGCCGTCGAAGAACTGCTGCCATTGCCGGGCATTTCGCCAGCGCAGTTGCTCGTCAGCACCCGACATCGGCTTGAAGCCTCCGGTGTCGAAGATGACCATGCGATGGCCGGTTGCAGAGTCCGAATCCGGGACAATATCGAAATTCGCGCGCTTGTGATCCGTCCAGATCAGACCGTTCTGGTTTATCTCCCGCACCGCCAGTTGCATGGTCAGGAGCTCCGCCTCGTTCGGCTCTCGGTTCTTGAATCGTTGCTGGGCGTTGGTAATCGTCCGCCCGTCGACCTCGGAGGCGATATTCTGCTCTTGAACAATGAGATAGCGCTTCGAGGGATCGGTTGCGTCGGTCACAACGAAGGGATTGCCATCGCGCCGGGTCACTCTGAAATACCCGTCCGCATCCTCTATTTCACTGAGCAGTTGCCGACCTACAGCATCGTCGAGCGCCGCCAATTCGAACTTCCTGTCCCCCTGGGGTATTCTTGACACGCGCGTGACCACATCCGGATTCCGGGGATCGACATAGACGCCGGAGAAGGCACCCTTGCCGAGTTTCTCTCCCAAGTGGATCTCGCGGCCATTGGCTCCGACGATGCGCGATCCGCTGACGATTCCGGCCGGCTCGCTCATGTGCGGCGCGCCAATGACCTCGCGCGCGAAGGGACTGTCGTCCACCAATTCAAGCTGATCGGTCACGACGTCGAAAGTTCTTTCGGGGCGCGTCAGCTTGCGAATATTCACGACCTCGTCGGGCACCGCGTCCATGATCTCGGCGAGTGCCGAGCCGTCGACGGTAAGTGTGGTCAGCGGCTCGGTATCGGCGTCCCTGAGCGTGACCTTGGGTGGAGCCCAGGGCTCGGTCTCGGCGAAAGTGCGTTGATGAAGCCAGTCCATGGCCTGACGATCGGTCTCGCTCAATGCCATCGTGCCCAGGGTCTCGGTTCTCTCCAGCGTGTCGTTGAGATAGGCGGCGACCTGGGATCGCTCGAGATCGCTCAGCTCGTCCAGGCCGTCCAACAGCTCCGCGCCCCTGCTCTCCAGCAGCGCGCGGCCGTTCTCGATGTTGGCGAAGTAGCGAAGGTCCGCGAGACCGAGGCCGGCGCCGATTCCCGGCGCGATGAGACCGATGAGCGCGATGGCAAGGTTTTCGCGGCGGTCTTCGGCCTCGAGCAGCAGCTTGTCGCCGAGGATCAGCGAGGCGCCCTCGGCGAATTCGTAGAATGCCTCCGAGTCCACGGCGCGCTCCAGCTCGGCGGCGCCGAAATAGACGGCATCCGCCATGTCGCCGGCAGCGAGCAGGCCAGTGGCGGCGACGTTGTATCCGGCGGCCGAGATGCCGCCCGCGGCGCCCGCCGTCACCAGGGCAAAGGCCATGGCTTTGTAGGCGTCGTCGATGGCGCCATATTGGTCGAGCGCCGCCACCGCCTCGCCGGCGGTGTGCAGACGCTCGACGAAGCCCCGGGCCAGCTTGTCCGGCGCCCAATGCTCGCTCGGCGGTGTGCCCGGGCCGGGGACCATCCTGACCAGTCGCGGCAGGATGCGCGCGACCACGGGCTCGGCCTTTTGTCCGGCGATGACGATGAGCTCTTCAAGCTTGCACGTGGCGTTGAGCGCGCGGCCGATGGCGCGCTGCAGCTCGGCGATGAGGTTGCCGGCGGCGGCCTGGATTCTCTCGTCCAGCCAGGCGTCGAAACCCTCCGGCGTAAAGTCCGTCAGGCCGAGAATCCGCTCGCGCTCCGAGATCACCCGGCTCAGCGGCGCATCGGCCCAGGTGTTGACCTTCGGCCCGGGAAATTGCCGCGGATCGCCGGTAATGACGCGAAAGTCATGCGACGCGCCCTGAGGCAGGGGCGAGACCCAGAGGCCGGCCGCGAAATGGCGCAACATCGGCAGCTCGCCTGCCTGGCCGGAGGACAGCGCCCATTCGCGCAAGGCGGTCGCCTCGCCATTGCGGTTGTTCTTGAGAGGCGCCAGCGCAGGCGTCAGAGCCACCATCATCTCGACCAGCTCGTCGCGGATCAGCAGCGCCGCCGCGTGATCGCCCTTGTGCAGGCTGACGGAAGGGTTGAAATCGATGGGTCCGTCCACCCCGGTCAGCTCCGCGGCCAGATACGCCAGGGGCGAGGCGAACCTTGCCAGCTCGCCGATGACGACGCGCGAGACCCGTTTCGAGCGTTGCAGGGCGTATAGCGGATCGCCATCGAAGGCGTCGCCGTCGCACTTGGCCACCCGCTCCAGCGCCTGCCGCCAGAGCTCGCCGAGCTCGCCCGGGTCGCCCGCTATCTCGGCGATCACGGCAGTCGGCGTCAGCCGCGCCTGCGCCGGGTCCAGCAGGCGGGCGCCGATCTTGTCGCCGTTCCTAACCTCGAGGATTATCGCATCGACATCAGGCGGCGGCCGGCGCCGGGGCTGGGCCGTGCTGACCAGATGGATGGGGTTGCTGCGGAAGACCGCGCCGCCGTCAGCGGATGCCGCATCCAGCCGCCGGGCCAAGAGCACGCCGGCCTCCTCGGCCACCCAGCCCTCCGCAGCCGAGGCCGCCCGGTGGAGCAGGCGCAAGCCGATGGCGTCGTAGGGGATATCCGTCTCGAAGATCAGATCGACGGCGGCACTGTCGCCGGGAAAGAAGATCGGCACGGATGCGGCGCGGGCGTTGTCGTCATGGCGCGTGAAATGAAGCGTCGCATCGGAATCGCCGAACAGCAGTGGCCAGGACCCCTGCGCGCGATCGATCGACAAATGCTGGCGGCCCGGTGTCACCCCCGGCTTCAGGGTCGCTTCGACGACGAGATAATCTTCGGTTCCCGCCAAGGCCTGACGCCGCGCCTCGAGCGCGGCAATAAGATCCTGGTTCGGTCTTTCGAGCGCACCGGCCCGCCGCAAGGCTTCCTCGGTCGCGGCGCGGGCCGCCGCGAGGACGGGGTCATTGTTCGCCCCGCGCGCCGGCAGCAGCGCGTAGGCAATCGTTGCCGATGCAGACCTTACGCTCGTATTCTCCCCAGCGAGCTCGCCGAGATTGTCGCCGATGACGATCAGGCGGCGCGTCTTGTCCCCGCCCGACGCTGCGTCCCCGCCATCTGTGTCGAACGGGTAGGCCTGGGCGGTTTGATTCCCAACGACGATGATATCGCTTATGGCCGGCTTGGCGCTGTCACCGTCGCCGGGCTCCGCAGCCGCGAAATCTACCGGCGTCCCGGGCCGCCACGCCTGCGCCAGAAGTCGTATCTGCTCCTCCTGGGCCGTCATGTGTTCCGCGGCAGCATTGCGCCAGTCGGGGGCATAGTCGAGGGTCCCATGGGGCAGGAGGGCGTCGTTTACATCTTCCCGATCGTGCGTGGTGTCGAAGACCCAGAACCAAAAGTAAGCCTCAGTGTAGCAATTGACCACGGGGTAAGTTCCGCTGGCAAGGTAGTATTCTTGCCCGAGTACATACTGCGCGTAAAGGTTGCCTTGCTCGGCGGCGGCCAGGAGCCCGGGACTGACGGTTTCATCACACTCTCCAAGCTCGTTTGGCGACAACCCCTCCACCTCGAAGGCGCTGACGGAGACCTCCTCGCCATTGGCGTAGAGCCGCACCTCGTAGGCGCCCGGCTGTTCCGGCGCCAACAGGCTGAAATGGATGTCAGCCGATCGCCAAGGCTCCCAGTTCCAGCGAAAGAAGGTGTCCCGCCCAACGACGCTGTCCTTGATGGCAGGGTGGGAATCATGGGCGGCTTGCGCCGGCAGCACGGCCCAGCGCACGTCGATGCCCCCTTGCAGATCGCTGGGGCGCAGCGCCTTCACCGGAATCACGTCGCCCGGCTCAAAGCGCCCGGCATCGAGCCAGAGCTGCCAGTCCGATTGGTTGTCCGCGACCTCGAATCTGTCATCCAGGCTCGCGACCCGGTGCGTGCCTGAGTCTAGCTCGTCGGCAGCTGGGAAAAGACCCTCGTATTCCTCGACGAAAGCCAGGGATTGACCTGCTGGCAGCCACAGCGCCATGGCCAGCGCCGCCAGTATTGCCAGCCGCGCCAGACGGCTGCGCTGCCGCCCGGCACCTAGAGTAGGGTCAGGCATTTGGCTAGGCCATCGGCGTCCACGAGCCGGG
>CAZVDW010000600.1:0-4963 GCA_964625645.1 uncultured Rhodospirillaceae bacterium | reverse complement strand
TGTAGTACAAAACTGTCGGACGCATCAAAACACATCCGATGATAAGGAACCCCGAGCATGGCAGAACCAGACAGCGACATGTCACAGCATCGCATATTGATTACCAATGACGACGGTATCCATGCACCGGGAATCAAACTGCTCGAGAAGATCGCGCGCGAGATCACGCCAGACGTTTGGGTGGTGGCGCCCGATCACGAAAAAAGCGGCGCCGGCCATTCCGTTTCCATGCATATCCCCATTCGCCTCAATCAGATTTCCGAACGCCATTTCGCCGTCACCGGCACACCGACAGATTGCGCTCTGATGGCAATTTACGAAATCATGACCGACAGGAAACCGACGATTATTCTCTCCGGGATCAACCGCGGCGCCAACCTGGCCGAGGATGTGATCTACTCCGGAACCATCGCGGCCGCCATGGAGGGCACATTGCTGGGCATCCCGGCGATCGCCCTCAGCCAGGTTTTCGAGCTTGGCGGCACGCCGCCCTGGGAGACCGCCGTACGCTTCGCGCCGACCGTCATCAATCGGCTTTTGCACTGCGATATGCCGGCCAACACATTGATCAACGTCAATTTTCCCGATGTGCCGCCGGATGAGGTATCAGGCGTTCGCGTCACCACGCAAGGCCAGCGTCCGCCCGGTTCCTTTACCATCGATTCTCGCATCGACGCCCGCCATGTGCCCTATTTCTGGGTTCAAATGAGCTACAAGGAAGGCGTGAAAATTCCCGATACGGACCTCCACGCGATTCATGAGAATGCCATCTCCGTGACTCCCATTCAACTTGACATGACAAATAACGGCTGGCGCGGCGAGCTTACGGATTCGCTTCGGGATCTAGGCTAGACCGGCTGCAAATACGCAATCCCCGAATTCCTATACTTGCCATTCAAAAGCCGATTGACTCGTTTCGCAGAGTCAATCATCTTGATGGACGATTTTGTAAGACAATAAGTGCTGACGTCAGAGAGGGGAATTCAAATCCGGCGGGACTAAATGCAGCATAAGGGCGAAGAAGCGCAAGCGAAACGTCCATCCCCTGTCATCTCACCGCAAGTAACACACTAAGGGAGATAAATAATGAATCGTCTAGGTAAGATCTTTGGCGCAGCCCTGTTGGGCGCAGCTCTCGTGCTCGGCGCGACGGGCCTGACCAGCCAAGCCAAGGCCGAAGAGGTAAAGCTCGGTATTTTTTCGGTGAACTATAATTCGCCGACCATCTTCCGCATGATCCAGCAGGCCAAGGCCGACGCCGAAGCGCTGGGTTGGACGGTGGAAACCCATGACGGCCAAGGCGACCAGGTAGCGACCAACAACGCCGCCAACGATTACATTCGCCGCGGCTTCGACGCCCTGATCAACGTCGCCTCGGATAATTTTCAGATGACCGGCGTCGTCAAGAACGCCAATGAAGCCGGGACGATCTTCGTCTCGACCTTCTCCGGCTATGTGCCGGGCGTCACCGCCGACATCGGCACCAACAGCATCGTCGACGGCGCCGTCGCCACGCTGGAAGTGTTGAACCGCACCGGCCGCCAGGGTCACATCGTGTTCTTTAACTGGAACGTGCTGCCGGCATTGCGCGATCGCACCTCGGGCTTCAAGGCGGCCCTGTCCGATCTTGAAAACATCAAGGTGACGGAAATCGAGGTCAAGGTCCCGGGTCAGGTCGAGGATGTGTACGACCAAATGACCAACCTTTTGGCGGCGCATGACGACATCACCGCCGTCCTCGTCGGTTGGGACGAGCTCGGCACGCCGGCGGTTCGCGCCATCGAGCAGGCCGGCCGCGGCGGCGACATTTTTGTCGCCGGCATGGACGGCATCGGCCCGGTGTTCGAGATGCTTCGCCAAGGCAACCGGCCTTACAAGCTGTCGGTATCCTATCCGGTCGAGAAGATGGGCCGGAAATCCGTCGAGGTCGTGAAAGCGGCGCTGGCCGGCAACTTGCCGGAAACCCCGGTGCTCTATATCGGCGCCTGCCTGGTTACCGCATCCAACGTGATGCCGGTCGATCAGGAATCCGGCACCTCGGCCTATTGGGACGATTGCACGCCCTTCTCGGGTAACCAATAGTCAGAACTTTGGCGTGCGTTGTGTAATCTGGCCGGTGTACAGTCGCGCCGATGAACACATCGCAGGCCACACTTCCGGCCGCGCCGCCCGAAATCGGCGGCGCGGCCCCGCTTCTTGAGGTCCAGGGCCTCGTCAAGGACTTCCCCGGCACGCGGGCGCTGGACGGCGTCAGCCTCGATGTCCGGCGCGGCGAGATTCACGCCCTCCTGGGTGAGAACGGCGCCGGCAAATCGACCCTAATCAAATGCGTCGTCGGCGCCCATCCGCCGACCGAGGGCAGTATCTTCGTCGATGGCGAGGCGGCGAGTTTTCATAACCCTCACGATGCCCAGGGAGCCGGCATCAGCGTCGTCCATCAGCACGCCAATTTAGTGCCGACGCTGACGGTCCAGGAAAATCTCAATCTCGGCCAGGCGCTGCCGCGGCGCGCCGGTATTTTCGTCGATTGGCGCTCGGCGAGGAAAGACGCCGTCGCGCTGTTTCGCCGCGTCAATATGGAGATCGATCCGCGCAGCTATGTCTCGGCGCTCCGGCCCGACCAGGCCGCCATGGTGGCGATCGCCAAGGCCATCGCCAGCGAAGCCAAGCTCATCGTCCTCGACGAACCGACGGCGTCGCTGTCGCCGACGGAAACGGAGGTACTGTTCGGCCATATGCGCCATCTCGCGGGTGAGGGCCACGGCTTCTTATATGTCAGCCATCGCCTCTCCGAGGTGTTCGAAATCGCCGACCGCATTTCCGTCATCCGTGACGGCAAATTTGTCGGCACATGGCGGCGCGAAGATTTCAATCGCCGCGAGATCATCGCCGCCATCGTCGGAAGCGACAGCAAATTCGGCGACGAGGCGGCGGCGTCGGCGAGCCATGGCGCGGTTTCCCTCGGCGTCGCCGGCGTCTCGGGCGCCGGCGTCGAAAGCGCCAGCTTCGATTTGCACACGGGCGAGATTTTGGGCATCGCCGGGCTTCCCGGCAGCGGCGCCGAGGAGATGCTCGATCTTTTGTTCGGGCGGCAGAAAATTACCTCGGGCAGCGTCACGCTGGATGATGTAGAACTGAATTTATCGAGCCCGCGCGCTGCCATTAGCGCCGGTCTGGCGCTGGTGCCCAAGGACCGCCATACGGAAGCCAATTTGCCCGGATTTTCGGTACGCGAGAATATCGCCGTGGCCTCCCTCGGCAAGCATTTGAGCGATCCCTTTTTCCGCTTCATCCGCAAACGGGCGGAACGGCGCACGGCGCGCGCCGTCGTCGCGCAGTTGAACGTCAAGACACCGGGTGTGGAGACGGAAATAGATGCGCTCAGCGGCGGCAATCAGCAAAAAACCATCCTCGGGCGCTGGCTGTCGACCGATGCTTCGGTGTTTCTTCTCAACTCGCCGACCGCCGCCGTCGATGTCGGCGCCAAGGTCGAAATTTACGATCTGGTGGCGGAGCTTGCCGAGAAGGGAGCCGCCGTCATATTCACCACCACCGAGATCGAGGAGTTTCCGCGCCTCTGTCATCGCGTCATTGTTTTCCAGGGCGGCCGGATCGTCGGCGAAATAACCGGCGACCAAATCACGGAAACGAATATCATGGCGCTCGCGGTGGGAGACTAGGGATGACAACCGGCAGCGGCAAAGCGGAAGCTGCGCAGGCGCACAAGCGCTTCGATATTGTCGGTTTTCTCGCCAAATACGGCGTCGTGCTGTCGCTCGCCATTTTGATCGTCGTGTTCAGCGCCGCGCGCCCCGATGTCTTTCCCACCGTCGGCAACTTCCTCAGCATCTTGAACCAGGTTTCGATTCTCGGCATGATCGCGCTCGGCCTCACCGTGTGCCTGGTGATGGGCCTGTTCGACCTTTCCATCGGCGCCATGGCGACGCTCGGCGGCTATGCGGCGGCGCGCATCCTGGCTCAGGATTTGAGCGATCCCGGCGCTTTCGATGTGGTCTGGGTGGTGGTGCTGGTGCTGGCGATGGCCGCCATCATCGGCATGATGAACGGCGTTCTGGTGAGTTATCTCGGCATATCCGCCTTTATCGAAACATTGGCCGCCGGTTCGATCATCACCGGCGCCATCCTCGGCGTTTCGGCCTCGCGTACGGTGCTGCGCGGCATACCCAGCGAGTTTCTGGTGATCGGCCAGGAAAAGCTCATCGGCATTCCCAACCCGGTTGTCGTCATGCTCGGCGTCGCCTTGATCCTCTGGGTTTTCCTCGAACACACCCAGCCCGGGCGCTCGATGTACGCCATCGGCGGCAACCGCGAGGCGGCGCGCCTCGCCGGTATCGCGGTCAAGCGTTACGCCCTGGTGGCGCTCGGCATCTGCGCCGCCTGCGCCGCCCTTGGCGGGCTCGTCGCGGCGGCCAATCTCGGCGCCGGCAGGCCGCAAGGCGTCGGCGAGGCCTATTTGCTCAACGCCTTTGCCGCGGTCTTTATCGGCGCCTCGACCCTGCGCCCGGGCCAGTTTCATATCCTCGGCACGCTGATCGGCGTGATCCTCATCGGCGTTATCAATAACGGGTTGTCGATCATGGGCATCCCGACCTTCTGGCGCTATATCGTGCAGGGCGCGCTGCTGATTCTGGCCCTGTTCGCGGCCGGCGTCCTCCAGGTCCGGCGCGGCTAGTGGATAAGAAGGCTTTCCGCGACGCCTTCTCGATGCCGATCGGCGGCGGTGAGATTTATCCCCGCCCGCCGCATCATTATCGCGGCGTCGAGGATCTGCTGATCCTCTATGATGCCGATGCGGAGAAGCTGTTGCCGCTGCTGCCGCCCGGTGTCGAGCCGGCCGACGACCCGGTCCCCTGTCAGGTCAAGGCGCGCTGGGCGCCGTTCTCTTTTCACGGCCCCTATCATGAAGCCTATATCGCCGTGACGGTTCGCTTTAACGGCGAAA
>CAZVDW010000599.1:0-1887 GCA_964625645.1 uncultured Rhodospirillaceae bacterium | reverse complement strand
GCGCTCAGCCGCGCCGATCTGGCGGCGCCGCATCCCTACAACACCTATCTCATCGATGCCCTGCCGCCGGCGCCGATCGCCAATCCCGGCGCCGCCGCCATCGCCGCCGTGCTCGACCCGCTGCAGACCGAAGACCTCTATTTCGTCGCCGACGGCACCGGCGGCCACGTCTTCGCCCGCACCCTCGCAGAGCACAACCGCAACGCCGCCGCCTGGCGCCGCCTGCGCGACGCCCAGTAGGCGGCGGCCGGCGGCCGCACGCCCCAGCAAGTCCTACCGCCCCAAATTCGACAGCGTTCCCGGCCGCGTCGGCGGCACCGATTCGCCCCACGGCGCGTATCGGTGACAGATAATGGGGACATTATGTGGCGGTATCGAAGACACCTTACCTTATTTTTCGCAGTATTCCCAGTATGTTGAGAGTTTTCCCTTGAAAAATGCCTCCGATGAGTTGACGCATTGACGTCAATCCCCATATAGGATCGGAGCAAGGAACTTTTTATTGCTATCCCCAATTGAAAGGCGCAACAATGTTTATGATGACCAGGCCGGTCGGCAAGATGAGCGCGAACAGGATCGAGGACGTGGCACTGGTGCAGGCGGCACTGAAGCAGATCAAGGGATCGAACGGGCGGCCGTTGTGGCCGGGGCCGATCGACGGCAAGAACAGCCAGCGAGATATCGATTCGCTGTCCGCCGCCATCGCCGGCTTCGAGAGCAAGGCCAATCTGCGCATCACCGGCACCATGCCGACCAGCGGCAATGCCTTCAACGCGCTGGGGCGCGCCTTGCCGACCAGCTACACGGACATGCACGGCATCCCCGGCACCAACATCATCGCCGGCCACGTCGCGCGCAAGCGGCCCAAGCCGGATGGCGGGGTGGCCGAGTTGGCGCTGCCCGAGGCCCTGGCCGCCGACTTGCTCGCTCTGTTGGGGCGGCTTGAAAAGGCGCTCAACTATCTGCCGACGGTGCGCGCGGACGGCGCCGATGCCAATGGTCACGACAAGGTCACGGTCGATCTGGGCTTGCGCTTTCTCGACCCACAAGGCCGCATCCCCGGCAAGACCGCACCGGTCCCCGGCGTCATCAAGACCCTCGTCGAGACCGCCCTCGGCGGCGCGCGGCAATTCAGCTTGTCCCGCATGCAGGGCGCCCAGCTGACTTTGGTCTCGACGGACATAACGTCCTTCGACCCGCCACGTCTGGCCGGCGGCAGCAGCGCCTGGCCTGTGTTCACGGGCTCGGTCGGCAAACGCGGCGCCAACGCCATCCACGACGTCGCGGTCTTGCAGGCGGCGCTGGCCAATATCGATATGCCGGGGACCTCCCAACCGTTCTGGGAAGGTGGGGTCGATGGCCGGGCGAGCAGCGCGCTCAACGAAGCCTTGGCCACCTTCCAAACCGCCGCTGGCTTGGACCCGACCGGAACCCTCGATCCGGGCGATGCCGCCGTCAAGGCGCTCTCAGCCTTGTTGCCAAGCGACTTCAAGGGTCTGCGCGGGGTGCGGGCATTGGCGGTGGCAACAGTCGATCGAGCATCGGGCGCGCGGCAGGTACCGTTTTCAGAATTACCGAAGGAGTTGGAAGGCGAACTCAACACTGTCGCTTCAGAGGTAGAGAATGCTCACGATCTTCAGTTGGTAGTCCGCGCACTGCCGCGGACTGCCTATGACCGGCTGCACATCGAGGTAACGCTCGGTAATGGCCGTTTTGTCGATACAGGGGGCGACCTCATGCCAGAGCTTGAGGCGCCACCGTCCGTACACAAGGCGTTCGCGCACATGCTATCTCAGCGTCGCGCACTCGCTTTGGATGCAAATGCACCACGGGCTCGACTGGTCTTGGTGTTCACAGCCGAGCGCTCCGATTCTCGTTCGACGGAAA
>CAZVDW010000598.1:0-5172 GCA_964625645.1 uncultured Rhodospirillaceae bacterium | reverse complement strand
ACCAAGGAGACCAATGCCCAGGCGCGACAATTGTTCGAGCGTGCGGTCGAATGCGACCGGGGATTCGGTCCGGCCCATGCGGGCCTGGCCGTTACGCATCTGGCCGATGTGTCCTTTGGCTTCGGTGAGCAGCGTGACCGCAGCCTGGATGAAGCCCTTCGCGCCGCCGAAACTGCGGTTGCTATCGACGACAAGGATGGCCTCGCCCATGCCACGCTGGGCCGCGTCTATGCCTGGAGGGGGAGAGATTCGATCGCGATCGAGGAGCTGCGAGCCGCCATCAGGATACAGCCGAGCTCGGTCCTGGCCCATTATTCCATGAGCTTCCCCCTGTTATCTACCGGGCGTCCCAGCGAGGCATTCGATTGCTTGAATACCGCGGCCCGGCTGAGCCCGCACGATCCTTTAGGTTGGCTGTTTGATACGATCAGGGCGTTCGCACGCAATTTGAGCGGAGATCACGAAGCCGCAATCGATTGGGCCGAGCGCGCAAGCCGCCGCCCGGGGATCGTCAGCTTCTGGCCACTCGCGCATAAGGCATCGTCACTGGGCCATTTGGGAAGGCGTGACGAGGCACAACGCGCTATCGATCAGGCCCGGGAAAGCGAGCCTCGCTTCTCCTACGCGTTTCTCGGGGATGTCATGCCCTTCGCGCAATTCGATCACTTGGCAAGCTATTTCGACGGCCTGCGCAAGGCCGGTTTGGATATCCCCGACGAGCCGGTCGCGTCCGACTGACACGGGCGCCGCTTGAGGCGCGAACCACCCGGGCGTAGCATGCGGGCCGGTAGGGAGGACGAATTTGGCGGAGCAGTCGGTCGAACAGAAGCTGGTTGCGATCCTGGCGGCGGACGTGGCCGGCTACTCGGCGCTGATGGGCGATGACGAGCGGGCGACGGTCGCCACGCTCGATGCCTATCGCGCGGTGTTCCGCGCTCACGTCGGGACGGAGCATGGCCGCGTGGTCGACACCGCCGGCGACAGCGTGCTGGCGGTGTTTCCCAGCGCCATCGGTGCCGTCCGCGCCGCCATCGCCATTCAGGCCGAGCTGGCCTCGCGCAACGAGCCCCTGCCCGAAGAGCGCCGCATGCGCTTCCGCATCGGCGTCAACCTCGGCGACGTCATCGAGAAGGCCGACGGCTCGGTCTACGGCGACGGCGTCAACATCGCCGCGCGCCTGGAAGGGCTGGCCGAGCCCGGCGGGCTGGCTATTTCCGGCACCACCTTCGATCAGGTGGATGGCAAGCTGGATGCCGGGTACGACTATCTCGGCGAGAAAGAGGTCAAGAACATTGCCAGGCCGGTGCGGGTCTACGGTGTCGGTGCCAACGCCCCCCCAGAGCCGTCGCTAGCGCCCGCCGAGCGGCCGTCGATCGCGGTGCTGGCCTTCGAGAACCTGAGCGGCGACGCGGAGCAGGAATACTTCGCCGACGGCATCGCCGAGGATCTGATCACCGAATTGTCGCGTCTGCGCTGGCTGCAGGTGACAGCGCGCAACTCGTCTTTCACCTATAAGGGCCAGTCGGTCGACGTGCGCCAGGTCGGCCGCGATCTCAGCGTGCGCTACATCGTCGAGGGCAGCGTGCGCCGAGGCGGCGAGCGCGTTCGCATCACCGCACAGCTGATCGACACCTCCACAGGCAACCACCTCTGGGCCGAGCGCTACGACCGCGACCTCTCCGACATCTTCGCCCTTCAGGACGAGATCACCCAAACCCTGGTCGCGGCACTCCAGGGTGAAGTCGGCGAGTTCGAGCGCGAGCGCGCCCACCGCAAGCGACCCGAAAATCTGGATGCGTGGGATATCTACCAACGCGGCATGTGGCATCTATGGCGCATGAATGACGAAGATTTGGTCGAAGCGTGTCGATTGTTTGAACAAGCCGGCGATCTGGATGCCAATTTTGCGCAAGCCTTCGCAGCGTTGGGATATACGCTGTATCTCCTGGTCTCCCAACCCTCCACCGCCGCCCCGCTTGAAACCTTGGACCAAGCGTTACAGTCGGCGAACAAAGCAATCGCCCTCGACGACAAGGAAGCAATGGCTCATTTCGCGCTTGGCAGGGTTCAAACCCTGCAAGGCGAATACGCTGCGGCGATCGAGGAATTGCGTATCGCGGTCAACCTCAATCCCAGCTCGGCCCTGGCACATTACGGGCTCGCCATGGCGTTCGTGCTGAGCGGGCAAATGGAGCAGACCATCTCCGAATCCGAGACGGCCATTCGGTTGAGCCCGCGCGACCCACTTTTATGGGCGATATATAGCTACCGTGCTCTGGCGCGCTTAATGTCGGGAGATTACGAAGCGGCGGTGGAAGAAGCGCGGCGCGCGACCCGGCGTCCGGTGGCCATGTTTTTACCTCACGCGGCCCTAGTATCGGCGCTGGCGCTTCTTGAGAAGCGTGAAGAGGCCAAGATTGCACTCGAAAAGTTGTTGGAAATTGCACCGGATTTCAGCCCGGATTTCGTACTGACAGCCTTTTCTCCGGTCAACCCAGAAGCGCTGCGACCGCGGTTGGAGATGTGGATCGACGGCCTACGCAAGGCCGGCCTGGATATTCCGGAAGTGCCTTAATTGTCGGCAAGCACCCCTCCCACCGCCTCGAAAGCGGGCCAGGGCCGTAGTGCGCTATCCATAAGCGTGCCTACGGGGTGGTCGGGAAAGGTCTCGGGGATCCAGGAATAGCGGTCGCTGAAGCCCCAGAGCACGATGTCGGTGGCGGCGCCTTCCGCCGCGGCACGGAACACGGTCTCGTAGAGGCGCGCCTGGGCGGCGAGCTTTTGCGCTGTAACGGGCGCGCGGATACGCGCGTCGAGCTCGGTGATGTGGGTGCTCAGGCCAAGGGCGCGGAAGCGCGCCAGGTTGGCGGCGATGTCGGCGACACTGGGGTCGTCGCGGCCCGTCAGCAGGTGGAACTGAAAGCCGACGGCGTCGATCGGCGCGCCTTCCGCCAACAGGCTGACGACGAGATCGTAATAGGCCTCGACGCGACCGCCCTGGCCGCGATAGTCGGCGCCCCAGTCGTTGAGCATCAGCCGGGCCGTGGGATCGACGCGGCGGGCGTGGCGGAAGGCGAGCGTGACATAGTCCGGCCCGATCAGCCTGTCCCACAGCGTCGCGCCCGACAGCGCCTCGTTGACCACGACCCAGTCGCGCACCTGGCCGCCATAGCGGTGCATTACCGTCTCGATATGGTCCTGCATGATTTCGATGGCCGCCTCACGATCCGGCCGTGCCGCATGCAGCCAGGCCGGTATCGGTGTCCAGCCGCCGAAGGGATTGGCGCTATCGAGCGGCATGCCCCAGACCAGCGCGTGGCCGCGCACTGATAGCCCGTTGTCTGCAGCAAATGTCAGCACGGCATCGGCCTCGGCAAAGTCCCAGGCGTCGGGCGCGGGCCGCAGCTGGCTCATATACATGCCGTATTCCGGCACCATGAGCGTGAAGTGCCGCGCGACCAGCGCGAGGTAGGGCGCATCGTCCAACCCCGCCGGCGAGACGGCCGTGCCGACCCTAATGCCATGCCGCGCGGCGAGATCGCGCAGGCCGCCAGCCGGCTCCTGGGCAGCGGCCCCGGCGCCAATCACGACGAGCGCGAGAAGGGCCAGGCAAGGCCACTGTCCTGGCATTCGTCTTACTGCGTCGCCGGTCAGGCGCGCTCGCTGAGCAGCTTGCCGAGCAGAGCGGTGATCTCGTCCGGGCGGTCGGCGAAGGCGACGCCCATGCCTTCGGGGGTGGCACGCACGACGCGGGCCGGCAATTCGCCGAACCTGGCGAGCTGCAGGTTGAACTCGCTGCCGATCTCGGCGGGGCTGGCGGTGGCAAGATAGGCGCCGCCGGCCGAGAGGTTGGTGACGCGGACCTTGACGCAGCTCGTGCCGCGATAGAACGAGCCGGCCAGCAAGACGCGACGCCGCGCCTGTAGCCGTCGGTCTCGCGAGATGCCGGGCTCGCAGGTGATGCGCTCGACCAGCCCCTGTACCTGACCCGGATCGGCTAGGAAGGAAAGCCCGTGGCTGTCGCGGGTCGTGCGCACGTGCTGAGCGCGAAGCGGCGTGAAACCCGCGATCTTGAGGAACAGTGCGCTCGAATCGGGAAACGGCCCGTTACAGTGCACGGCCGCGCCGCCGGCCGAGATGTTGACCACGAAACAGGGGTGCTCGGCGCCGTCGGCAAGGAGCGTTGCCGGCACATAGGTATCGATGCGCTCGTGGCGCCGCAGGCCGTGCCCGACGGCCGTTGCATTGTGCAGAACGGTCCCCGGCCCTTTCCTGAGCCTGAGGCCGCAGCCCGCCTTTTCCCGTGTCAGTACCTGAGCGACCATCCGCGGCTTCCCTTCCGCTGGCGTTTCAATCTGATAGCGAAACAAGATAGGGCGCAACCGGCCAGAGAATGTGACGGCCGTCACAGGTTGGTATAAAGTTCGCCGATCGGGGGGTATGGTGACGACGTCTGACACGGCCCATTCGCCGACCGCCGTTCGCGCGCAAATGGCGCGCGTGTTGGCGAGCGAAGGCTTTGCGCGCTCGCCGCGGCTGAGTGAATTCCTGCGCTTTATCGTCGCCGAGACCCTTGCCGGCAAGGGCGACAGGCTCAAGGAATATGTCATCGCGGTCGAGGTCTTCGAGCGCGATGCCTCCTTCGATCCCAAGACCAACGCCGTGGTTCGCGTCGAGGCCAACCGCCTGCGCCACCGCCTGCAGGAATATTTTCTCGGCGCCGGGCGCGACGACCCGCTGCGTATCGCCCTGCCGCCCGGCGGCTACATGCCCGAATTCAGCGTGCCCGTAGCATACGGCAAGACGCCGCCGGCGCTGCCGGGCAAGCCGTCGATCGCGGTGTTGCCGCTTGCCGTCATAGGCGGCGAGCGCGAGCAGGAATATTTCGCAGACGGCATGGCCGAAGACCTGATCACGGCGCTGTCGCGCATCCGCTGGCTGTTCGTCATCGCCCGCAACTCGAGCTTCGCCTATCGCGGCACCTCGCCCGATATCCGCCAGGTCGGCATCGACCTCGGCGTGCGCTACGTCGTCGAAGGCAGCGTGCGCAAGGAGGGCAAGCGCGTGCGCATCAGCGCCCAGCTCATCAATGCGCAAAATAGCAGTCATGTCTGGGCCGAGCGCTACGACCGCGAGCTCGAAGACATCTTCGCCGTGCAGGACGAGATAACC
>CAZVDW010000597.1:0-4094 GCA_964625645.1 uncultured Rhodospirillaceae bacterium | reverse complement strand
TACGGTATCCTTCAGCTCAAGAAGAAGATTCGCCGCACCGGCACGATCGTGCGGTGAGGGCGGCCGACCGAACGACAGCATGACTCAGGCGCTTCACGATCTCTCGGACTACATCGGTACGGCCGCGCCGGGCCTGGCCTCGCGGCCCGTTGTCGCGAATGGCGAGCTGACGATCCATTGCGACGCGGATGTTGTCGTCAAGCTGCTGACTTTCCTGCGCGACGATACCGAGTGCGATTTTCGCCAGTTGGTGGACGTTAGCGGCGTCGACTGGCCGGCTCGCGATCCGCGCTTCGACGTCGTCTATCATCTGCTCAGCCATCGCCAGAACCATCGTATTCGCCTGACGCTTGGCGCCGAAGACGGCGCACCCGTGCCCTCGGTGAGCGGCGTCTTCAGCGCCGCGACGTGGTACGAGCGCGAGGTTTGGGACATGTACGGGGTGTTCTTCTCCGACCACCCCGATCTCCGCCGCATGCTCAGCGATTATGGCTTCGAAGGGCATCCCCTGCGCAAGGACTTTCCGCTTACCGGACATGTCGAGGTGCGCTACGACGAAGCGCAGAAGCGCGTCGTCTACGAGCCCGTGAAGCTGACCCAGGAGTTTCGCAGTTTCGACTTTCTGAGCCCGTGGGAGGGCACCCGCCAGGTGCTGCCCGGCGACGAAAAAGCCGATGGCGACGGCGAGGGCGGCTGATGTCCGAAACGCAGATCCGCAATTTCACCTTCAATTTCGGCCCCCAGCATCCGGCCGCGCACGGCGTGCTGCGCCTAGTGGTGGAGATGGACGGTGAGATCGTCGAGCGCGCGGACCCGCATATCGGCCTGCTTCACCGCGGCACCGAGAAGCTGATCGAGCACAAGACCTATTTGCAGGCGCTGCCCTATTTCGACCGCCTCGACTACGTCTCGATGATGGCGCAGGAGCATTGCTACAGCCTGGCGGTCGAGAACCTGCTTGGCATCGAGGTGCCCGAGCGCGCGCTGTATCTCCGCGTGCTGTTCGACGAGATCACGCGCATTCTCAATCACTGCCTGCAAATCTCGGCCAACGCCTTCGATGTCGGTGCCATGACGCCGCTGTTGTGGCTGTTCGAGCAGCGCGAGCTGTTGATGGAGTTCTACGAGCGTGCCTCCGGCGCGCGGCTGCATGCGGCCTATGTGCGTCCCGGCGGCGTGCACCAGGACATTCCCGCCGGCATGGACCAAGACATCATGCGCTGGTCGGAGGGCTTTCCCCAGGTGCTCGACGATGTCGAAGGGCTGCTGACCGAGAACCGCATCTGGAAGCAGCGCAATGTGGATATCGGCAAGGTGACCACGGCGGAAGCGCTCGACTGGGGCTTTTCCGGTCCCATGCTGCGTGCCACCGGCGCCGCCTGGGACCTGCGCAAGGCGCAGCCCTATGCGGTCTATGACAGGCTCGACTTCGATATTCCCGTCGGCCGCAATGGCGATTGCTACGACCGCTATCTGGTGCGCATGGAAGAGATGCGCCAGAGCCTGCGCCTGATCCGCCAATGCGTCGAGCAAATGCCGCAAGGCCCGGTGATGGTGGAGGACAACAAGATCGCGCCGCCAAAGCGCGGCGAGATGAAGCAGTCGATGGAAGCGCTGATCCATCACTTCAAGCTCTATACGGAAGGCTATCGCGTGCCCGAGGGCGAGACCTACGCCGTGGTCGAGGCGCCGAAGGGCGAATTCGGCGTCTATCTCGTGGCCGACGGCACCAACAAGCCTTATCGCTGCAAGATTCGCGCGCCGGGTTTTGCCCATTTGCAGGCTCTCGATTTCATGGCCAAGGGCCATCAACTGGCCGACATGGTGGCCTGCATCGCCAGCATGGATGTCGTGTTCGGGGAGATCGATCGATGAGCGGCCGTCATTTCGCGCCGGACCCGGAGCAACCGGACTCGTTCACCTTCAGCGACGAGACCATGGCGCTGGCGCAAGCCGTGATCGCAAAATATCCGGCCGGCCGCCAGCAAAGCGGCTGCATCCCTCTATTGGACCTGGCCCAGCGTCAGCATGGCGGCTGGCTGCCCAAGGCGGCGATCCGCACCGTGGCGGAACTGCTCAAGATGCCCGAGATACGCGCCTTCGAGGTGGCGACCTTCTACACCATGTTCAATCTGGCACCGGTCGGCAAGCGCCTAGTCCAGGTCTGCCGTACCACGCCGTGCTGGCTGCGCGGCAGCGACGACCTCACCAATGCCTGCCGCAAGCATCTCGACGTCGAGCTCGGCGAGACCAGCGACGACGGCGAGTTCACCCTGGTCGAGGTCGAATGCCTCGGCGCCTGCGTCAATGCGCCCATGGTGCAGATCAACGATGACTATTACGAGGATTTGGATGCCGAGCGCATGGTCGGTTTGCTCGACGATCTCAAGGCGGGCAAGCCGGTGAGTATCGGCTCGCAGGAGCCCGGCCGCGAAACCTCGGAGCCGGTCGGCGGCCGCACCACCTTGCTGGCGGAGGACAAAGCCTGATGCTGGCGGACAAGGATCGCATCTTCACCAACCTTTACGGTCACCTCGGCGCCGATCTGACATCCGCCCAGGCCCGCGGCGATTGGGACGACACCAAGGCATTGCTCACCCTCGGGCGTGACAAGATCGTCGAGGATATCAAGGCCTCGGGTCTGCGCGGGCGTGGCGGCGCGGGCTTTCCGGCGGGCCTCAAATGGTCGTTCATGCCGAAGGAATCCGACGGCCGGCCGTCCTATCTGGTCGTCAACGCGGACGAGAGCGAGCCCGGCACCTGCAAGGACCGCGACATCCTGCGCCACGAGCCCCACAAGCTCGTCGAAGGCTGTGTGGTGGCCGGCTTCGCGATGGGCGCCAAGGCGGCCTACATCTATATGCGCGGCGAATTCATCAACGAGGCCCATGCCCTGCAGCGCGCCATCGACGAGGCCTATGAGGCCAAGCTGATCGGCAGGAACGCCTGCGGCATGGGGGAGACTTTCGACGTCTACCTCCACCGCGGTGCCGGCGCCTATATCTGCGGTGAGGAGACGGCGCTGCTCGAAAGCCTCGAGGGCAAGAAGGGCCAGCCACGGCTGAAGCCGCCATTCCCTGCCAATGCCGGCCTCTATGGCTGTCCGACGACGGTAACCAATGTCGAGACGGTGGCCGTTTCGCCAACCATTCTGCGCCGCGGGCCAAGCTGGTTCGCGGGCATCGGCCGCGAGAACAACACCGGCACCAAGCTGTTCTGCATTTCCGGCCATGTCGAGCGCCCCTGCAATGTCGAAGAGGCGATGAGCATTCCCCTGCGCGAGCTCATAGACCGCCATGCCGGCGGCGTGCGCGGCGGTTGGGACAATCTGCTGGCGGTGATCCCCGGCGGCTCCTCCGTGCCCTGTCTGCCGAAGACCGTATGCGAAGACCAGATCATGGACTTCGACGCCTTGAAGGAGGCCCAGTCCGGGCTCGGCACGGCGGCCGTCATCGTCATGGACAAGTCGACAGACATCATCGCCGCCATCGCGCGCCTGGCGCATTTCTACAAGCATGAAAGCTGCGGCCAATGCACCCCCTGCCGCGAAGGAACGGGGTGGATGTGGCGCGTGCTCGAGCGCATGGTCACGGGCGACGCCGAGATCGAGGAGATAGACCTGCTGGAGAATGTGACCAAGCAGATCGAGGGCCACACCATCTGCGCCCTCGGCGATGCCGCGGCCTGGCCCGTGCAGGGCCTGATCCGGCATTTCCGCCCGCAGATCGAGCACCGCATCCTCGAGCGCAAGAAGCGCGCGGCGTGAGGGAGGGGCGCGCATGCCGACACTAACCCTCGCCGGCCAGGACGTCACGGTCGAGTCGGGCACCACGGTGCGGCAGGCCTGCGAGCAGGCCGGTGCCGAGGTGCCGCGCTTCTGCTACCACGAGCGGCTGTCGATCGCCGGCAATTGCCGCATGTGTCTGGTCGAGATGGAGCGCTCGCCGAAACCCGTGGCCTCCTGCGCCATGCCCGCCGGCGACGGCATGGTCATCCGCACCGACAGCGAGGTGGTGCGCAAGGCCCGCGAAGGCGTGATGGAGCTATTGCTCATCAACCACCCGCTCGACTGCCCGATCTGCGACTAGGGCGGC
>CAZVDW010000596.1:0-5414 GCA_964625645.1 uncultured Rhodospirillaceae bacterium | reverse complement strand
ATAGGGCCGCTTCTCGCGCCCGTCCACGTGGGCCTCGATACCGACGCCCGCCAGGGTGCTCTCCAGCTCGCTGGCGATGAGGCCGATCATCTCGCCCTCGGTCTCGCGCAGGAAATCCAATCGCCGGGTCAGGGAATCGTGCGCCTCGGGGTTGATCTCACGAAAGGCCAGATCCTCGAGCTCGTCCTTCATGCGCTGCATGCCGATGCGCTCGGCCAGCGGCACGTAGATGTCCATGGTCTCGACGGCGATGCGCAGCCGCTTTTCCGGCTTGGCGATGTATTGCAAGGTGCGCATGTTGTGCAGACGGTCCGCGAGCTTGACCAACAGCACGCGAATGTCTTCCGACATCGCCAACAGGAATTTGCGGAAATTCTCGGCCTGGCGCTCGGTATGGGACTGCAGCTCGATCTTGCCAAGCTTGGTGACGCCATCGACCAGGCGGCCGATCTCGCCGCCGAACATTTGCTCGATCTCAGCCTCGCTGGCGACACCGTCCTCGACGGTGTCGTGTAACAGCGCGGTGATGATCGAGGCGCCATCAAGCTTGAGGTCGGTGAGAATACCGGCCACCTCGACGGGATGGGAAAAATAGGGATCGCCCGAAGCACGCTTTTGCGAGCCATGGCGAGACATGGAAAAGACATAGGCGCGATTGAGCGCTGCCTCGGATGCGTCGGGATCATAGCCGCGAACGCGCTCGACAAGTTCGTACTGGCGGATCATGGGGCCACGCGATGCTTATGCGAAACCGCCATTGCCGCTATGTGCCGGCCGCCCTTGGGAGGCTCTCCTGTCGCGCGCTTGGCCTCACTCGCTGCCGCCATCCCCGAAAAGCTTGCCGGGGTCCACCGGCGCCTCGCCCGGGGCATCGCCACCACCGACGCCGGCAGCGCCGGCATCCAGCACCTGCATGCCCACGACCGAACCGCCACGCGCCTCGATCTCGCCCAGCAGGTCGCCGCCCTCGCCAAGACCCATCGCCTCTTCTTCCGGCTCGTCGATCTCGGCATAGCGCTGCAAGCCAAGCAGCAAGGCTTCCGAAAGATCGTCCTGGAGCACTGTCTCATCCGCGATCTCGCGCAGCGAGACGACGGCATCCTTGTCGTTGTCGCGATCAACGGTGAGCTCGCCGCCGGCGGCGATGTCGCGCGCCCTCTGCGAAGCAAGCATGACAAGCTCGAAACGGTTGGGAATCTTGGTAACGCAATCCTCGACGGTTACGCGCGCCATATGGACAGCTCCTCGGCTAACTCTCGATTACAAAAATGCGGCTTGGCCCGGCGGGGCGGATACTAGGGTCGAAGGCGTCACGAATCAACAGGCCCGACCGCCTATTATGGCAAGCGAGCAATGCGCTGGGCGGCGGGCAGCGCCGCCAGCATGTCCGCGACCATGCGCCCGCTGCCCGGATGACGCCAATTCGCCGCCACATCGGCCAGCGGCATCAGCACGAAAGCCCTTTCACCAAGCCTCGGGTGGGGCAGCACGAGACCACCCTCGCCCTCGTCCCATAGCTGGTCGTCATGGGACAGCAAGTCAAGGTCCAGCACCCGGGCCTCCCAGCGCTGGCGGCGGCGGCGGCCCGCCACTTCCTCCAAGCCGTGCAGCGCCGCCATCACCGCGGCCGGCCCCAGGCCCGTTTGCGACACCGCCACGCCGTTGACGAACCAGGGCTGCGATGAGGCCGGAACGGGCTCCGACAGATACCAGGCCGAATGCCTCACTAGCGGGCCGACCACCTCGGCAATTCCCGTAAGCGCGCGCCGGCATACCGCCAGCGGCGGCGCGCCATCCGCCGCCGGCAAATTCGACCCCAAAGCGATAATCGCCTGCGCCTCGCCTGCCATCACTTGCCCCTTGCCAATTCCGCTAGTGGATCGACCAAGACATTTGAATCCCTGCAGCGTACGCCTTTATTTCGGCTAAAGCTCTCAAATGTCTTGATAAGTTGATCCATCAACCAAAATGTCTAGTGGTTCGATACAATGGTATCGAACCGATAGACACCTTACCTGTTGCACACTCGGCCCGGCACGCGCTATGGGTCGCATCATCAACCTCACCACATCAGACGCTGGCGGCCGAGGAGCGCTGGCCGGCGCATAACATTGCAAGGATAGGATTCATGCATTTTTATCCCGACGAACGCATCGCCCTCTTCATCGACGGCGCCAATCTCTACAACGCCGCCCGCGCACTCGGATTCGATATCGACTACAAGCGCCTGTTGGAGCTGTTTCAGAAGCAAGGCCGGCTGGTGCGCGCGTTCTATTACACGGCCCTGCTCGACGACCAGGAATACTCGCCGATTCGGCCACTGGTAGATTGGCTCGACTATAACGGCTACACCATGGTCACCAAGCCGACCAAGGAGTTCACCGACGCGCAAGGTAGGCGCAAGATCAAGGGCAACATGGATATCGAGCTTGCCATCGACGTGATGGAGATGGCGCCGCGCATCGACCATGTCGTGCTGTTCTCCGGCGATGGTGATTTCCGCCGCCTGATCGAGGCGATCCAGCGCAAGGGCCTGCGGGCCTCCGTGGTCTCGACCATTCGCTCGCAGCCGCCCATGGTGGCCGACGAGCTGCGCCGCCAGGCCGACCGTTTCGTCGAGCTCAAGGACCTCGCCGACATGATCGGGCGCGACCCGCAACAGCGCCCGCCGCGCCGGGTACCCAGCGAAAGTTACCGCCCGGTGGAAGAGGAAGAGATCGACGAGCCTGAGGAAGACACCGAGGATATCGGCCCCGCCGACGACGAGATCGACACCACGCCGGTCTGATAGACGTGACGCAGCCCGGCACGGACTGCGCGCTTTGCCCACGGCTGGCCGCTTTTCGCGAAGACAATCGGTGCCGCCTGCCCGACTTCCACAACGCGCCGGTCGCGTCCTTCGGGCCGCCGCAAGCGGAGCTGTTGGTGGTCGGGCTGGCGCCGGGGTTGCGCGGCGCCAACCGTACCGGCCGGCCTTTCACGGGCGATGCCGCGGGCGACCTGCTCTACCCGACTTTGCTCGCGCACGACTTCGCCGGCGGCGCCTATGAGGCGCGGCCCGACGACGGCCTTGCCATGCGCGGCTGCCGCATCACCAACGCCGTGCGTTGCGTGCCGCCCGACAACAAGCCGGTCGGCGCCGAGGTCAAGGCCTGTCGGGATTTCCTGCGCCGGGAAATCGATGCCATGCCGCGGCTGCGGGCCCTGCTCGCCTTGGGTCGCATCGCCCACGACGCGGTGCTCGGCGCCCGCGACGAGAAGCGCAAGGACCATCCTTTCGCCCATGGCGGCGAACATGCCCTCGGCGACGGGCTGATCCTTTTCGACAGCTATCACTGCTCGCGCTACAACACCAACACCGGCCGGCTGACGCCCGCCATGTTCGACGCGGTCTTTGCAACCATCAGGGAGCGGCTTGGAGCGCCTGCCACGCCGTAACGAAGTCACGAGCATTCACCGCCACCTCGTCCGCCGTCAGACCGGGCTTGTACAAGGCCGAGCCGAGCCCGAAACCGGCCGCGCCGGCGCTCACGTAAGCCGCCATGGTGTCGGGCGCGATACCGCCCACCGGCAGCAATGGCACCGCTTTCGGCAGCACCGCGCGCCAGGCCTTGAGCACGGGCGGCGGCAGCGCCTCGGCGGGAAACATCTTGAGCCCGTCGGCACCGGCGTCGAGCGCCGCGAAGGCTTCCGTCGGCGTTGCCACGCCGGGCACGCAATAAAGCCCGTGCCGCTTGGCTTCCGCGATCACCCGGGCATCGCCGTGCGGCATGACGATAAGCCTGCCGCCGGCAGCGGCGATCCGCGCAACATCGTCCACCTCACGCACGGTGCCGGCGCCGACAAGCACATCATTGCCCAGGCACTCGGCCAGGCGCGCGATACTGAGCAGCGGCCGCGGCGAATTCAGCGGCACCTCGACGATGCCGAAGCCTTCGGCGACGAGCGCGGCCCCGATGCCGGCGGCTTCGTCCGCCTTGACGCCGCGCAGGATGGCGACCAGCGGCAAGCTTCCCAGATCGATCATGTCAGCAACCCCGCAGCGGCGGCGATACGCCAATGGCCCCGCGCCGCCGCGTCGTCGGGGCCCCTTTCCGCAGCGAGACCAGCGAGTGCCAGCGCCGCCGCGTACAAATCGCAAAGCGCGGCGCTGCCGAGCAGCAGCACCGGCCCCGCACCCGTCATGAAGGCGTGACGCGCCTCGCGTATCTCGGCGCCGAGCAGCAATCCCGAAAGATACGAGGCGACGCCCGCCTGCGGCAGCTCGTCGAACAAGGCCAGGCTGCGGGCGCTGAACAGCCGCCGCAGCAAGCCGCCATGTTCGCTGTCGTCGTCGAGACCATGGCCGACGCCGCGTGCCCAAGCAGCCGTGTCCCGTGTCTCGCCCGTCATCATGCGCCCGAGGATCGAATGCTCCTTCAAAACGGCGAACACCTCGCCGGTCATGAAGGTCGCGAACCAGGAAACCTCAGCCCCCTCGACCAAGGCCCATTTGCTGTGCGTGCCGGGCAGAACCAACAGGCGCGCCGCCGCATCGTCGTCCGCAATGGCGCCGAGTATCTGGGTTTCCTCGCCACGCATCACATCGGGGATGCCGGCGGCATCGCGGGCGGCAAGCCCGGTCACGAAATGCACCTCGCGACCACCATCGGTTTGGTGACGGCGCAGGGCGCCGGCCAAAGCCTCGACCGGCGCCGGACACATCAGGTACGGCAACTCGACCCAGCCCTGACGGCTGGTGATCATGCCCGAGATCACCACCGGGCAAGCGGGCCAATCGGCAACGGTCGCCTCGAACACCGCGTCGAAGCCGCCATCGGCAATACTGAGAATCCCGTGCGGACCGCTGCGCCGCTCGACGACCGTGCCCTCGCCATCGAAGCGATAGGCCCGCAACGCGCTGGTGCCCCAGTCGATGCCTATCAGCGCCGTATCCGTGACCACCGTCACAGCCAGCGCCAGACGACTTGGGGCATGCTCACGGCAGAGGTATTTGACATGAAATTTGGCATCATCTTTCTCGCCATATCGGGACTCATCTTCTACCTGAATTTGGACCGCTTGGCGTATATGACCTGGTAAGCGCGTGAACTCCCGTAGGTAGCACAAAGCCCGTATTGGGTGCTATGAGCGGGGGATGAAGCAATCCGTCGCATCGCTGGGATTCCTGTTATTGCTGCTGGGCGCCTGCGTGCGCACGGACCCGCGCCTGCCGGAAGCCGAGTTCGAGCGCCCGGCGGAGACGGTTTCGGTACTGCTCATGCCGACCGACATCGCGCTGTACGAGGTCACCGCAGCCGGCCTGCTTGAGCCGAACGCGGAATGGACGGAGGCGGCGCGGCAGAACATCGCCGCCGCCCTCGGCGAGCATTTGGCCGGGCACGCCGCCACCGTGGTCGCCTACGCCCCACCCG
>CAZVDW010000595.1:0-3400 GCA_964625645.1 uncultured Rhodospirillaceae bacterium | reverse complement strand
GCGCGGTCTATGACGCCATGGTGCGCCTGGCCCAGGAATTCGCGGTGCGCTATCCGCTGGTCGACGGCCAGGGCAATTTCGGCAATATCGACGGCGATAGCGCCGCCGCCATGCGCTACACGGAAGCGCGCCTGACCGAGGTCGCGCAAGCCCTGCTCGAAGGTCTCGACGAGGACACGGTCGATTTCCGTACCACCTATGACGGCGAGGAGGAGGAGCCGGTGGTGCTGCCGGCGGCCTTTCCGAACCTGCTAGCCAATGGCGCCAACGGCATCGCCGTCGGCATGGCGACGAGCATTCCGCCGCACAATGCCCACGAGCTGTGCGACGCGCTGCTGCATCTCATTAAACCGTTGCAGCTTGGCAGGAAGCCGAATGCGCGTATCGAGACCCTGGTCGAGATGGTGCCGGGGCCGGATTTCCCCACCGGCGGCGAGCTGGTGGAGACCCGCGAGACCATCGTTGCCGCCTATCGCTCGGGTCGCGGCGCCTTTCGCGTGCGGGCGCGCTGGCACGCGGAAAAGGCCAGCCACGGGCGCTATCGCATCATCGTCACCGAGCTGCCCTATCAGGTGCAGAAGGCGCGCCTGATCGAGAAGGTGGCCGAGCTGATGGCGGCCAAGAAGCTGCCCTGGCTGGCCGATATCGTCGATGAATCGGCCGAGGATATCCGCCTCGTGCTGGAGCCGCGCTCGCGCTCTGTCGAGGCGGGGGCGTTGATGGAATCGCTGTTCCGCCTCAGCGATCTCGAAAGCCGCGTGTCGCTCAATCTCAACGTCATCGATGCCGACAACACGCCCAAGGTGATGTCGCTGACCGAGGCCCTGCAGGCCTTTCTCGACCACCGCCGCATCGTGCTGCAGCGCCGCGGCCGCTATCGCTTGGAGAAGATCGACAAGCGCCTGGAGGTGCTGCAAGGCTTCCTCGTCGCTTTCGTCAATCTCGACGAGGTCATCCGCATCATCCGCGAAGACGACGAGCCCAAGGCGGTCATGATGGCGCGCTGGGAGCTGTCCGATGTTCAGGCCGAGGCGATCCTCAATATGCGTTTGCGCAGCTTGCGCAAGCTGGAAGAGATCGCCATTCGCAAGGAGCTCGAAGGTCTCGCCGAGGAGCGCACCGGCCTGAGCGCGCTGTTGGGTGACGAGAAGAAGCAATGGCGCGCTATCGCCGATGAGGTCAAGGATATTCGCACGCGCTTTGGCAAGGGAACAAGCTTGGGCGCGCGTCGCACCGAGATCGGCGCCGCACCAAGCGCCGAAGTGGTGCCTCTCGAGGCCATGGTGGAGCGCGAGCCGATCACGATACTGTGTTCCGAGAAGGGCTGGATTCGCGCTTCTCGTGGGCACTTAGCGGAAGATGCTGAGATTAAGGTTAAGGAAGGCGACCGGATCTGGCGGCGCCTGCACGCCCAATCCACCGACAAGCTTGTGGTGTTCGCCACCAACGGCCGAACCTATACCTTACCTTGCGACAAGCTGCCCGGCGGGCGCGGCTTCGGCGAGCCCTTGCGGCTGATGATCGACCTCGGCAACGAGCATGAATCCGTCGAGCTGATGGTGCACAAGCCGGGCGAGCGCTTGCTGGTGGCGGCCAGCGACGGCCGCGGCTTCGTCGTCGAGAGCGACGAGATCGTTTCCCAGAAGCGCGGCGGCCGCCAGGTGCTCAACGTCTCCGGCGAAGTCGAGGCGGCGGTCTGCATTGCGGCCGAGGGCGACCGCGTGGCGGTGGTCGGCGAGAACCACAAGCTGGTCGTCTTCGGGCTCGACGAGCTGCCCGTGATGAGCCGCGGGCGCGGCGTCATGCTGCAGAAATATCGCGATGGCGGCCTCGCCGACGTCTGTTGCTTCGCGGCCAGTGAGGGCTTGAGCTGGCGCCAGGGCTCGCGCCAGCGCACCCTGACCGAGTTCGACGACTGGGTCGGCAAGCGCGGCAACGCCGGCCGCCTGGCGCCGAAGGGCTTCCCGCGGCACAATCGCTTCCGCTGAGAGAGACTTATTCGGCGGCGACCGCCGAGACGGATGTGGCCGGAAGCTTCAGCCGGCCGAGCATGCGGTTGGTGACGACGGCTGTCACCTGGTCGATGCGCTCGGGCGTGAAACGATCCCAGCCCAGGCTGCGCAACACGATGGGCTGGTTGCGGCAGATCATCAGGAAGTCACCGACCAAGGCCTCGGTCAAAATGCCCAGGCGCTCGACATCGCTCTCGCCGGTAGCCGTCGCCACCAGCTTGCGAACGACCCGATGGCAAGGCAGGAAGACGGCCTCGTAGATCGGCTCCTCGCCGGGCGACAACAGCCCGAGCGCACGGGTGATGACCGCGACCCACCAATTTTGCGGATCGTGCGGCAGGCAGGTGCGCAGGATCTCGTTGCCAAAATGCGCCGTCGCCTCCGCCAGCCGGTGGGGATCGCCGTCCGCCGCATCGATGGCAGCGTCCAACTCAGCGAAGATGCGGCCGATATGCTCATTGCTGCGCGCCACCACGTGATTGATGACCGCTTGCCGCAGGCCATCCTTGGCGCCGAAGTAATAGGCGATGGCCGCCAGGTTGACGCCGGCGGCGCCGGTAATCCGACGCGTCGAGATCGAGTCGAAGCCCTGCCCGGCATAGAGAATTCCGGCAGCGTGCAGCAGGCGCTCGCTGCAACAGCTTGGGTCCTCACAGAGCACGTCGAGAACCGCGTCGAATCGCTCGGGCATGGTGGGCGGCCCTGTTTCCAGTTGCCAGGCGACTATAGCCCAGGCTGCCCCGGTTTTGTACAGGCCCCGCGCCAGGGCAACCGGTGCAAGTCTCTTGAGTTGGTCGCAGAAACCTCTACCTTGCGGCGTCTAACGGGGGCGGAACCAAATCGATGCAGCATTGGGACGAAGAAGCACCATGGGCGGCCTGATCCGCATCGCGCGCCTCATCGACCGCTTCAACGACGTCGTCGGCCGGACGGTTTCCTGGCTGACCCTGGTCATGGTCCTGGTCACGGTGGTCATCGTGGTCTTGCGCTACGGCTTCGACACCGGCTTCATCTGGATGCAGGAATCGGTGCGCTTCATGCACACCTTTGTCTTCCTGCTCTGCGCCGCTTACACGCTTCTGCACAACGAGCATGTCCGCGTCGACGTCTTCTACAACACCATGAGCGAGCGCGGTAAGGCGAAGGTCGACATCTTCGGCTCGTTGTTCTTCCTGATTCCGGTCTGCTTCATCATCATCCTGTTCTCGTGGAACTACGTGCTCAACAGCTGGGCCGAATGGGAGGGCTCGCTGGAAGAGCGCGGCCTGCATGCGGTCTACCTGCTCAAGGCCTGCATCTGGATTTTCGCCGCGTCGATGATCGCCCAGGCGCTGTCGCGCATCATTCACGGGCTTGCCATCCTGCGCGGCTACGAGCACGACGTGTCG
>CAZVDW010000594.1:0-11491 GCA_964625645.1 uncultured Rhodospirillaceae bacterium | reverse complement strand
GGACTGGCTCTGGGCGAGCACGCGGGCGCATCTCGCCGGGCGCGACGACGGCCTGGTCACGGTGGCGCCGGTGCTCGACATGGTGGCGGACTTCGCCGCCTTCCTGGGCGATACGGACAGCGAGGGCGAAGCGGCGCGCGTCAAGGCCCTGCGCGCCGGCGAGAGCGTCGGCCGGCCGCTCGGCGAGGCGCGCTGGCTCGCCCGCCTCGAGCGCAAGCTCGGCCGTCGCTTGACCCCCGCCAAGCGCGGCCGCAAGCCGAAGGGCACGGCAACGGGCGATAAAAAGTAAACTGTCGCCGAATAATATACGGTGGCGCACGCGGCGATGGCTTGGGCCGGCCGGCCCTGGTAAAAGGGCCGCTGTCATGCTGAGCGGCCTGCCCAACCTCCTGACCCTGTCGCGGATCCTGGTGATCCCGATCTTCCTGGCCGCCTTCGCGCTGCCCGGGCCGGCCGCCAACTGGCTTGCCTTCGGGCTCTTCGTGGCGGCTTCGCTGACCGATTGGCTGGACGGCTTTCTCGCCCGCCGGCTCGGCCAGACCAGCGAATTCGGCCGCTTTCTCGATCCCGTGGCGGACAAGCTGCTGGTGGCGGCGGCGCTGGTCATGCTGGTGGCCGACGGCCGCGCGCCGGCGCTCGCGGCGCTGATCATTCTCTGCCGCGAGATCCTCATCTCCTCGCTGCGCGAGTTCCTCGCCCGCGAGGCGCTGAAGCTGCCGGTGACCATGCTGGCCAAGATCAAGACCGCCAGTCAGATGACGGCGCTCTGCGTGCTGCTGGTCGGCGAGGCGGCGCCCGGCGTCGGGCTTTCGGCCGGGCTTGTGCTCGACGGCGGAGCGTGGCTTCTATGGCTCGCAGCCGTGCTCTCGGTGGCCAGCGGCTGGGGCTATGTGCGGCACGGCGTCAGGTTGATGCTTGCCGCCGATAGAAACGATAAAGGAGTGGTGGACTCGTGAAAGTGATGGGAATCAGCGGCTGGAGCGGCAGCGGCAAGACGACCTTGGTGACCCGGCTGCTGCCGTTGCTGGTGGCACGCGGGCTTAGGGTCTCGACGCTGAAACACGCCCATCACGACTTCGATGTGGACACGCCGGGCAAGGATTCCTACGAGCACCGCGCCGCCGGGGCCTCGGAAGTGCTGGTGGCCTCGGCCAGGCGCTGGGCGCTGATGCGCGAGCACCGCGACCAGGCCGGGCCGGAGCCGCGCCTGGACGAGTTGCTGGTGCGCCTCGGCGAGGTCGACCTGGTGCTGGTCGAGGGCTTCAAGCACGAGGGCCACGACAAGATCGAGGTCTGTCGCGAAGGCACGCGCCGCGGGCCGCTCTATCCCGGCGACCGCTCGGTGGTGGCGGTGGCCAGCGACCGGCCGCTGGCGGATGCCGGCCGCCCGGTGCTCGATCTCGACGACACCGAGGCCATCGCCGATTTCATCTGCCGCCATTGCGGCCTGGCGGAGCGGGCGGCGTGAGCCGGCTCGGCAACGATTGCTTCGATACCGACCAAGACCTGCTGCGCCTCGACGAGGCGCTGGCCCTGATCGAAGCGCGCATGACGCCGGTCGCCGCCACCGAGACGCTGGCGCTCGGCGCCGCCGCCGGGCGCCTGCTCGCCGCCGACCTGCCGGCCGCGACGGACGTGCCGCCGCACGACAATTCCGCCGTCGACGGCTATGCCGTCCATCACGCCGATCTCGACGGCCAGGGCCCGACCCGGCTTCCCGTCACCGGCCGCATCGCCGCCGGCCATCCGCTGGACAGGCCGGCAAGGCGTGGCGAGGCGCTGCGCATCTTCACCGGCGCGGTCATGCCGGACGGCGCCGACACGGTGCTCATGCAGGAGGATTGCAGCCTTGACGGCGACCGGGTGACGATCCCGCCGGGCATCGCCCTTGGCGACAACCGCCGCCGGGCCGGCGAGGACCTGCGCCGCGGCACCACCGTGCTGCGCGCCGGCCGCCGCCTCAGGCCGGAAGACCTCGGCCTCGCGGCAGCGGCGGGGCATGCGCGCCTCAATGTCCGGGCGCCCCTGCGCGTGGCGCTGTTCTCCACCGGCGACGAGCTGCGCGACCCGGGGCAGGGTCTCGAGCCCGGCGCCATCTACGACAGCAACCGGCACATGCTGCGGGGCCTGCTGGACGGGCTCGGCTGCGCCATCAGCGATCTCGGCATTCTCGCCGATCGTGCCGAGACCGTGCGCGAGGCGCTGGCGGCGGCGGCGCCCGGTCACGACCTGCTGATCACCTCGGGCGGCGTCTCGGTCGGCGAGGAGGACCACGTCAGGGGCGCGGTCGAGAGCCTCGGCGGGCTCTCCTTCTGGCGCCTCGCCATCAAGCCCGGGCGGCCCCTGGCGCTGGGCCATATCGACGCTGCCGGGCGCAGCGTGCCCTTTGTCGGCCTGCCCGGCAATCCGGTGGCCGTGGCGATCACTTTTCTCAGGCTGGCGCGGCCGCTGATCCTGCGCCTGGCCGGCGCCGGCGATACCGCGCCGCGACTGTGGCGGGTCGCCGCCGGCTTCGAGATGCGCAAAAAGGCCGGCCGGCGCGAGTTCGTGCGCTGCCGCCTGGAGGAGGGCGAAGGCGGCGTTCCCGTGGCCAGGCCGGCGGGCGCGCAAGGCTCCGGCGTGCTCTCCAGCCTCTCGGCCGCCGACGGGCTGGTCGAACTCGACGAGGAAATGACTTATGTTGCGGCTGGCGAGGCAGTGGATTTCCTGCCCTTCGCGGAGGTGAGCTGAATGCAGGTACTCTATTTCGCCTGGCTGCGCGAGAAGGCGGGCGTCGCCGAGGAGGCGGTCGAGCCGCCGGCCGAGGTCGCCACCGTGGCCGAGCTGATCGAATGGCTCAAAGGCCGCTCGCCGGGCCATGCCGCGGCCCTGGCCGATATCTCGGCCGTGCGTGTCGCCCTCGACCAGGAATATGTCCCCTTCGACGCCGCCATCGCCGGCGCGCGCGAGGTCGCCCTGTTTCCGCCGGTGACCGGAGGCTAAACCGATGATCCGGGTGCAAAGCGAGGCTTTCGACGTCGGCGCCGAGCTGGCGGCATTGACAGCCGGGCGCACGGATGTCGGCGGTGTCGCCAGCTTCATCGGCCTGGTGCGCGATATGCACGGCGATGCCGCCGTCGGCGCCATGACCCTGGAGCACTATCCCGGCATGACCGAGCGCAAGCTGGCCGAGGTCGAGGCCGAAGCGCTGGTTCGTTGGCCCTTGCAGGCGAGCCTGATCATCCACCGCTACGGCCGGCTCGAGCCGGGCGATGCCATCGTGCTGGTGGCCACCGCCTCCGCCCATCGCGCGGCGGCGCTGGAAAGCTGCCAGTTCCTCATCGACTGGCTCAAGACCCGGGCGCCGTTCTGGAAGCGCGAGGAAGCGCCCGACGGCAAGGCGGCCTGGGTCGAGGCGCGCGTCAGCGACGATGCCGCGGCGGCGCGCTGGCAGACGGACAAGTCCAAAGCCGCCGAATAGCATGGCGCGGCTGGTCGCGGCCCTTGGCTGCCTAATTCTTTGTGCCGCGCCAGGCGCCACGGCCGGCGAAGCCAGCCTCGATCTGCGCTACCGCCTTGAAGTGGTCGACCAGGCCTCGAAGCCGCGGCGCGCCCGGGCGCACACGGTGCGCGCCAGGCTGGGCTACGAGGTCGGGCCATGGCAGGGCTTCAGCGCCCGTCTCGAAGGCGAGGGCATATTGGCGCCGGGCGGCGAGCGCTACGATACGGCGATTATCGGCCGCGCCGACCTGCCGCGTGTCAACGACGCCGAGAGCCACGAGATCAACCAAGCCTGGCTGGCCTATGCGCCGCGGCCCGGCACCCTGCTCAAGCTCGGCCGCCAGACCATTACCTACGGCAACGCCACCTTCATCGGCAGCGCCCGCTTTCGCCAGAACCAAAGCTCGTATGACGCGCTGACTCTCAGCGACCGCACGCTCTTGCCCGACAGCCACCTGCAATACGGTTTCATCTGGCTGGTCGACACGCCGAGCGGCGAGCAGGCCCCTTCGGGCGACTGGAACACGCGCAGCCACGTCATGCAGGCGGACTACACGGGCTTCGGGCCGCTCGAGCTTGGTGTCTACGCCCTGCTGCTCGACATCGACGACCGCCCGGCGCAATCGTCGAAGACCTTCGGCGCCCTGCTCGACGGGGCGTGGCAGGTCGGCAAGGTGGCCGTTCTCGCCCGTTCCGAAGTCGCCTGGCAGGGCGACTGGGGCAACAATCCCAACGACCTCGCCGAGCATCTGCTGCTGGCCGAGGCGGGGCTCGGCTATGGCGGCATCTGGCCGCTCCTCGGCGCCCGGCAACAGACGGGCAACGGCAGCGTCGCGCTGCAGACGCCGATCGGCAAGAAGCACGGCAACCGCGGCTGGGCCGATGTCTTCAGCACCACGCCCGCGGCCGGGCTCTGGGATATCTGGGGCGCGGCCAGGCTGGTGGCGAAAGAGGCCGATTGGCTCGGCCTCACCGGCACGCTATTCGAGAGCCTGGAGCTCAGCGCCGCACACCACCGCTTCCACGACGATCGCGGCAGCGCCGATTACGGCCACGAAACCGATCTGCGCCTGCGCTTCGCACCCTTCGACAGCGTCACGGTGTCGCTCGATTACGCCGATTACCGCGCCGCCGGGTTCGGCGTCGACACGCGCAAATTCTGGTTCTCGGTGACCGTGAATAATTGGTGACAGTTACCTATTTCCTGCTCACTCTGACCTCACGGGATAGCCCGAAATAGGTAACTGTCACCAATTATTCACGGTCGATCCACTAGCGCCCGATATGGGCCGGATGGGGCTCGGCTTCCTTGGTCAGGGCGGTGTAGTCGTCGATCAGGATGCGGCAGATCTCGCCCGGCGTGAAGCTGAGCTCGCCGATCTGGCCGACCGGCGTCACTTCGGCGGCGGTGCCGGTGAGGAAGACCTCGTCCGCGCGTTCCAGCTCCTCGGGCATGATGATGCGCTCGATGACCGGGATCTGGCGCGCCTTGGCGAGGCCGATCACGGTGCGCCGGGTGATGCCGTCGAGGAAGCAGTCGGGCGTCGGCGTGTGCAGCTCGCCATCGATGACGAGGAAGATGTTGGCGCCGGTCGACTCCGCGAGCCGGCCGCGCCAGTCGAGCATCAGCGCATCGTCGAAGCCGTCGGCCTCGGCCTTGTGCTTGGACAGCGTGCAGATCATGTAGAGCCCCGCCGCCTTGGCCATGGCCGGGATCGTCGCCGGGTCCGGCCGGCGCCAGTCCGACCATTGCAGCTTGATGCCCTTGAGCCGCGCCTCGGGCGAGAAATAGGATGGCCACTCCCAGGCCGCGATGGCCACGTGGATGGTGTTCTGCTGGGCCGAGACGCCCATCATCTCGCTGCCGCGCCAGGCCACCGGGCGGACATAGCCGTCGTCGATGTCGTTGGCCTGGCAGACCTCGTAATTGGCGCGGTTGATGTCGGCTTGCGTGAACGGCAGCGCGAAGCCGAGCTGCTCCGCCGAATGGAACAGCCGCGCGGTATGCTCGGCCAGCTTGAAGATGGTGCCGGCATAGACGCGCTGGCCCTCGAAGACGGCGGAGGCATAGTGCAGGCCGTGCGACAACACGTGCAGATTGGCCTCCCGCCAGGGCACCATCTCGCCGTCGTACCAGATGAATCCGTCGTGGTTGTCGAAGCTCGGCATGTCGGACCGTCCCGCCCCCGCAGGGCTCGATTAGGTGGCATCCTATAAGAATAAGCTTGCGTCAGGTAGCATCGGCAGGCATATATGTCAACATGGCTGACCAAAAAACGCCACGGCATCCGGACTTCGTGCACGAGACGGCGTTGAACCGGGGCATCGAGATGCTCTATTTCGGCTATCGCAACTTCGTCGCCGAGGCCGATGCCGTGCTCGCCCCGCTCGACTTCGGCCGCGCCCACCACCGCGTCATCCATTTCGTCGGCCGCCATCCGGGCCTGACCGTGGCCGAGCTGCTGGCCACCTTGCGCATCACCAAGCAAAGCCTGAGCCGGGTGCTCGGCCAGCTCGTGCGCAGCGGCTATATCGCCCAGGCCAAGGGCAGCCGCGACCGCCGCCAGCGCCTGCTCAGCCTGACCGCCAAGGGCCTCGAGCTCGAGCGCCGCCTGTCCGGCCTGCAGCGCGCCCTGGTCGTCGCCGCCTACCGCGAGGCTGGCCCTGAGGCCGTCGCCGGCTTCGAGAAAGTCATGCTCGGCCTGATGGCCGCTGACGACGTGCCGCGCTTCGATGACGGCGAGGCCTAACCGGCGACAGTTAATCCGGCGACAGTTTTTAATCCGGCGACAGTTTACTATTCCCGCCTTGTCTCAGCGACAAAAAGTAAACTGTCGCCGGATTGTCGCCGGATTTCGTCGGCCGGTGGGGCGCCGTCGGCGATGCCACAGCCATAGCCTCCGCGTCCTCCGCGGCTCCGCGTGCCACAATCTTTAGCATTTAAGGGGACATGGCCGGCCGGGCGCCGCTCGGCTTGAGCCGGGCGCTGGCACGACGTATCCTGCCCCGCAAAGTCCGCTGGTGTGGAGACCACGCGGGGGAAAGCGCGCCATGGCTGAGAACACGGTCACGCAACGGGTCGCGGCGATTCTGGCGGCCGATGCGGTGGGCTATTCGCGGCTGATGGCGGCGGACGAGCCGGCCACCATCGATGCCCTCGATGCCGCCCGCGCCGTCTTCAGCGAGCATATCGAGAGCAACCGGGGCCGCGTGGTGGACACCGCCGGCGACAGCGTGCTGGCGGTCTTCGCGACCACGGAGGGCGCGGCTGTGGCAGCGGCGGCGATCCAGGCGCGGCTGGCGGAGATCAATGCTGGCGTGGAGGCGGAGCGCCAGATGTTTTTCCGCATCGGCCTGCATCTTGGCGACATCCGCGAGAAGGCCGACGGCAGCGTCTATGGCGACGGGGTGAATGTCGCCGCGCGCCTGGAGGGCCTGGCCGAGCCCGGCCGCATCGTCGTCTCGGGCTCGGTGCACGACAGCATCCGCGGCCGCCACGGGCTGCGATACCACTTCCTCGGCGAGCAGGCGGTCAAGAACATCGCCGAGCCCGTGCGGGCGTATCGGGTGCTGGCGGAAGGCGAGAGCGCGCCCGCGCCGAGGAACAAGCGCCGCCGCCTGATCCTGGCCGGCGCGGCAGTGGCAGTCTTGGCGCTGGTGGTCGCCTTCCTCTGGCCGGCCGATCACCACGAGTCGCCGCCCGAGCCTGCGACGGCGGAGCCGGAGGATCCGATCCTTGCCATGCCCACTGGCCCGTCTATCGCGGTGCTGCCGTTCGACAATCTCACTGGCGATGCGGGGCAGGAATATCTCGCCGACGGCATGACCGAAGAAATCATCACCGGCCTGTCACGATTCTCGAACCTTCGCGTATTGGCGCGCAACACCAGCTTCCAGTTCAAGGGCCAGGCGATCGACGTGGCCGAGATCGGCCGTCGCCTCGGCGTCGCGTACCTCGTCGAAGGCAGCGTGCAGCGCGACGCCTCGACCATCCGTGTGACGGCGCAGCTGCTCGAAGCCGCCGGCGGCAGCCATGTCTGGGCGGAGACCTACGAGCGCGAGCTGCTTGCCGAGAGCCTTTTCGCCGTCCAGGACGACATCACGTCGCAAATCATAAACCAGGTGGGCGACATCCATGGGGCGGTAAACCGTGCCAACATGCAGGCCCTGCGCCACCAGGAAGATATCGCGCTTCACGATTACGATTGCATATTGCTTGCCTATGAATATCAGAGATTCTTGACGCCCGATAAGCACGGTCCGGTCAGGGAGTGCCTTGAGGAAACAGTAGCACGAAATCCTTCTTATGCGGATGCCTGGGCCAATCTGGCCTATACCTATACGGATCAGTATTGGACGGGTTACGAAGGTCCCGAGAAGCCCCTGGAGCTGGCACTTGCCGCGGCTCGCAAGGCGGTGGAATTGGACCAGACCAGCCAGATTGCGCATTTCTCGTTAGCCAACGTCTATTTCTTTCTCGATGAGATAGAGTCCTTCCTTATCGAGGCGGAGAAAACGCTGGCACTGAACCCCAACAACACCGACATGATTGCCGCGATCGGCATTCGCGTCACCTATGCTGAAAGACACGACCGGGGCTTGGCATTAATCGAGAAGGCGACCAAGCTGAATCCCGCCCACCCCGGTTGGTACTGGTTTCCTCTCGCCTACCATCATTACCGGAACACGGATTATGAGACAGCGCTGAGCTATACCCGTCGTGTCGATATGCCTGGCTTCTGGCCTTATCATTGGTGGTTGACCATTATTCATGGCCAACTCGGTGATAAGGATCGTGCGGCAGTCGCGGTTGCGGAGTTGAATGCACTCAGTCCCAATTACAAGAACGACCCGGAACCCTTCTTGCGGATGTGGTTCAAGACCGACGAAGCGGTCGCTCACCTTATGGAAGGCCTCCAAAAGGCCGGCCTCTTCGACGAGCCCGAAGCCCCCTCCCGCCCGGTCATTGCCGTCCTGCCGTTCGACAGCATGAGCGAGGATGCGGCGCATCAGTTCTTCGCCGACGGCATTGCCGAGGACATCATCACGCGCCTCGCTCGCTTTCCCGATATCGGCGTGATCGCGCGCAACTCGTCGTTCCAGTACCAGGGCGAGAACGTGGACGTGCGCACCGTGGCGGAAGAGCTTGGCGCCACCTATGTGCTCGAAGGCAGCGTGCGCCGCTCGGAGAACGACATCCGCGTCATAGCCCAGCTGCTCGACGCCACAGACGGCACCCACCTCTGGGCCGAGACCTATGACCGCGACCTCTCCGCCGGCAGCGTCTTCGAGATCCAGGACAACATCACCGAGCGCGTCGTCGGCGCCATCGCCAGCGGTGACAGCGTCATTTCCTTAGCGGTGGTCAGCGCTTCGGGGGGAAAGGCACCTGCGGACTTGGCGAGTTACGAATGCGTACTGCAGGCCTACGAATATTGGCGTGTCATCACGCCTGATGTGCACCTCGATGTTCGCGCCTGCCTGGAGCATGTCGTGGCTAACGAGCCGGAATACGCCGAAGCCTTGGCCTTGCTATCTGGCATCGCGTTGGAAGAGTTTCGTTATGGCTACAATCCACGCCCCGACATGGCGCCTCCATTGGACCGGGCTTTGCACTATGCTCAGGAGGCCATCGAAATCGACCCCAAATCGGCAGAGGCGCATCTTGCTTTGGCTTCGGCCGCCTTTCACCGCCACGATATGGGAGTCTTTCGAACGGAGGCAGACCGGATCGTCGAGCTCTCGCCGAACGACGCACTCAGGTTGGCATCAGCAGGCATCTTGGTGGCGTATAGCGGGGATTGGGAGAAGGGAATGTCGCTCATGGCAAAGGCGATCGAGCTGAACCCTCATCACCAGACCTGGTACCACTTCGCATATTTCTATGATGCGTACCGGCAGGGCCTCGACGAGGAAGCTCTGGCCGCCGCCCAGAAGCTCAACCTGCCCGAGTTTTTCTGGGCCCACCAGGTTCTGGCCGCGGCCCATGCCCAGCTCGGTATGACGGATAAGGCGACCGACGCGATCGCGGCGTTGCTGGAATTGTATCCCGGCTACACGATCGCGGACATGATCGACATGCATCGCACGTATAACCACGGCGATGACCTCATCACCCGCATGGCGGACGGCCTGCGCAAGGCCGGGCTGCCGGAGGGCACCGAGTAGGCGGCGCCGCTGGCGCTATTTCGACCAGCGCCGGTGCACCCAGAGCCATTGCTCGGGGTGCTCGCGGATCCAGGTCTCGAAGCGGGCGTTGATGGTGGTCATCAGGGCGAGCACGTCCGCTTGCCTGTCGCCGCTGTCGGGCAGCGCCAAGGGTTCCTCGATCTCGAGGCGGAAGCGGGCGCCTTGGAGCCTTATCACCCGCGCCGGCACCACGGGCACGCGGTAGCGCAATGCCAGCTCGGCAATGGTTGGCGCGGTCATGGCGTCGTGGCCGAAAAAAGGCACGGCGATGCCTTCGTTGTAGCGCTGGTCGGCCATCATGGCGAGGTGGTCGCCGCGCTTGAGCATGGCCATCAGGCTGCGCAGGCCGCGCCCGCTCTTGGGCTGGTAGTTGCCGCCGACGGGCGCGCGGGCGGCCATGATGAGGCGGTCGACGCGGGCGTTGTTGGCGGGCCGGTAGAGCTGGCCCAGCGTCATGCCGCGCCGCGCCGCGCCGAGCAGGCCAAGCTCCCAATTGCCGATATGGCCGGTGAAAAAGATGCCGCCGATGCCGTCGTCGCGCAGCGTCTCCATGATCTCCGCGTTCCGCACCACGAGGTGATCGTCGCTGTCGTCGTAGGGCTCGAACTCGCCGAGATGGGGATATTCGGCGAAGACGCGTCCGAGATGGTCCCACATGCCGTCGAGAATGCGCGCGCGCTCGGCTTCGTCAAGCTCGGGCATGGCCATGGCAAGGTTGGCGGCGGCGCGCCGGTGCAGCTTGAGCCGCGGCCCGATGCGCCGGCCCAGCCAGCCGCCGAGGCCCGAGGCGCGGTCGAGCGACAGGGCGGCGAAGAGGCCGAACAGTGCGCGCACCAACAGATATTCGGCGAAATAGCGCAGGCGCTTGGCGCGGCCGGGCTCAGCCATCGCGCTCGAGCCCCGCCAGCAGCGCCTCGAGCGCGGCCTCGTCGTCCCAGGTCACCGCGACCTCGACAATCTCTACCAAATCTTGCAGATGCGGCGGCAGGCGCACACGGTCCTTGGCCGTGGTCACCAGAGCCGCATCGAGCTTGCTGGCCTTGTCCAGCAACAACAGGATCTCGTGCTCGCGATAGGCGTGGTGGTCGGCGAAGGCATGCCGGCCGAGCACCTCGCAGGCCAGACCCTCGAGGGTGGCGAAAAACTTTTGCGGCCGGCCGATACCGGCGAAGGCGACGACGGCCTTGCCGTGCACGGCGCTGGCCTCGGGCTCAAGGCGCGCGCTCAGCAGCGGCAGCGTCTCGGCGAGCTCCGCGCCGAGGCCGCTCCGGTCCTCGCCCAACAGCACCACCGCATCGGCGCGCGCCAGACCCTCGGCGACGCTTTCGCGCAAGGGGCCGGCGGGCAGCAGGCGGCGATTGCCGAAGGCCTGGGCGCCATCGACCACGACCAGCGCCAGGTCCTTGGCCAGGGCGCGGTTCTGGTGGCCGTCGTCGAGCAAAAGCATGCGGGCACCGGCGGCGATGGCGGCCCGCGCGCCGGCCGCGCGGTCGCGCGCCACCCAGGTCGGCGCCGCGGCGGCCAGCAGCAACGGCTCGTCGCCCACCTCGGCCGCCGTGTGGCGTGCCGCATCGACGCGCAAGGGACCACGTGCGCGCCCGCCATAGCCGCGGCTCAACAGGTGGGGCGCCCGGCCGCGCCCGGCGAGGCGCTGTGCGAGGGCTATCGCCACCGGGGTCTTGCCGGCGCCGCCCGCTACCAGATTGCCGATCGAGAGCACGGGCACGCTTGCCCGCCAGGTTTGTGCAGCCCGGCGGCGCTGCCGTGCGGCCCAGCCATAGGCCGCCGCGGCAGGCGACAGCAGTCGCGGCCAAATTCCGTC
>CAZVDW010000593.1:0-6815 GCA_964625645.1 uncultured Rhodospirillaceae bacterium | reverse complement strand
ACGACACCGACGCCGCCTTCGAGCTGGTCTCGGAGCTCGAGGCGCCCTCGGTCGCCATCATCAAGCACGCCAACCCTTGCGGCGTGGCCAGCGGCGAGAACATGCTGGCGGCGTACAAGAAGGCGCTGCTCTGCGATCCGGTGAGCGCCTTCGGCGGCATCGTGGCGCTCAACCGGCCGCTCGACGGCGCGACCGCCGCCGCCATCAGCGAGGTCTTCACGGAAGTCGTCATCGCCCCTGGCGCCGACGACGCGGCGCGCGCCGCCTTCGCCGCCAAGAAGAACCTGCGCCTGTTGCTGACCGCCGGCATGGCCGATCCCGCCGAGCCCGGGCGCACCCTGCGCGCCGTCGCCGGCGGCTTGTTGGTGCAGGACCGCGACGCCGCCCGTACCGCGGCGCCCGACCTGCGCGTGGTCACCAAGCGGGCGCCGAGCGAGGCCGAGATCGCCGACCTGCTGTTCGCCTTCACGGTCTGCAAACACGTCAAGTCGAACGCCATCATCTACTGCAAGGATGGCGCCACGGTGGCCATCGGCGCCGGCCAGATGAGCCGCGTCGATTCCGCGCGCATCGCCGTCTCCAAATCGGCCGATGCCGCCGCCGCGGCCGGCGAAAGCGCAAGCCGCACGGCAGGCTCGGTGGTGGCCTCGGATGCCTTCTTCCCCTTCGCCGACGGTCTGATCGCGGCGGCCGAGGCCGGCGTGACGGCGGTCATCCAACCCGGTGGCTCGATGCGCGACGAAGAAGTCATCGCGGCCGCCGACGAGCGCAATCTCGCGATGGTCTTCACCGGCCACCGCCATTTCAGGCATTGATATCATGAGCGACAAGATCCGCCTCGCCTTCCTCGAGCCCGGGCATTTCCATGCCGCGCTGACCCTGCGCGAGCGCCATCCGCGCCTCGCCGACGAGGTTTTCGTCTATGCCGCCGAGGGCCCGGACCTGCAGCACTTCCTCGCTTTGGTCGAAAGCTTCAACAGCCGGGCCGAGGCGCCGACGACCTGGCAGGTGGACTTGCGCGCCGGTCCCAACGCGCTCGCGCGCCTGTGTGCCGAACAGCCCGCCGACGCGGTGGTGCTGGCGGGCCGCAACGACGGCAAGCTCGCCGCCATCCACACGCTACATGCGGCAGGGCTGCCCGTGCTGGCCGACAAGCCCTGGCTGATCGACGCCGCGGCGCTGCCGCTGTTGCAGGACATCGTCGCCGGCCCGCCGCTCGCCATGGACATCATGTCAAGCCGCCAATCGGTCGCCAATCGCCTAGTCAAGGAATTGATCGTGCGCGGTGTGGCGGGCAGCCTGCTCGGCATCGAGTTCTACTCGCGCCACCACCTCTACAAGCTCGTCAACGACGCGCCGCTGGTGCGCCCGGACTGGTATTTCGACACCGCGATACAGGGCGAGGGCATCAACGACCTGCCGAGCCATTACGTCGACATGGCATTGTGGCTCGCCGGCAACGACGACGTGACGCTGGTCTCGGCCGAACAGACCGCGACGGAGGTGCCGCGCCAGACCTATGCCGCCGTCACCGGGCTCGACAGCTTTCCCGACGCCCTGCAGGACAGGGTCAGTGGCGATAGCCTGGCCCTGCTAAGCAATGCCGTGCTCGAGTTCCGCATCGGCGAGGTTCCCGTTTTGGTCGATGCCGCCTGGAACCTCGCCGTGCCCGAAGGCGGCGGCGACAGCCACGGCCTCACCGTGCGCGGCAGCGCCGCCGACCTCATCGTCGACCACAGCGCGGAAACCGGCTTCGCCACCGTCCTCAGCGCGACGCCACATGGCGACGACAGTGCCTTGCGCGCGGCCGTCCAGGATCTGGCGGCCGACTTCCCCGGTATCGCTCTGGACGGCGGCCAAATCGTCATTCCGGATGCTCTCGACGGTGGCCACGAAGCCCATTTCGCCCTCGTGCTCGACGCCTTCCTCAAGACGCTCGACGGCGCCGAGCCACCCGCCGACCTGGCCAAGGACCTCGCCGTCAAATACGCCCTGCTGGCCGCAGCCAAGACCCGCGCCCACGCCGACGACTGACTTGCGCTCGCCGCGACCCTCTGCTGTGATGGCAAGTGGAGGAGACTTGTATTATGCCCATTCGCGATTGGCTGGCGGATCTGGGCCTTGAGGAGCACGCGGAGGCATTCGAGGTCAACGCCATCGGCCTCGATCACCTCGGCGACCTCGACCACGCCCTGCTCAAGGAGATCGGCGTTGCCGCCGTCGGCCACCGCGTCGACATCCTCAAGGCCGCGCAAGAGGCGCCGACGACCGCCGCGACGTCGCCTCGGCGCGCGGCCGAGCGCCGCCAGATCACGGTGATGTTCTGCGATCTGGTGGGCTCGACGGCGCTTGCCGAGGCGCTCGATCCAGAGGACCTGCGGGCGCTGATGGGCCTCTACCAGGAAGCCTCCGGAGCGGCCATCGCTCGCTATGACGGCCATGTGGCGCAATATCTCGGCGATGGCATCATGGCCTATTTCGGCTGGCCGACGGCACATGAGGACGATCCTGAGCGGGCACTCAGGGCGGCCCTGGAGATCGCACCCGCTGTCGCCGCCATCACCGCGCCACGGCCGCTCGCCGTCCGCATCGGCGTCGCCACCGGTGCCGTGGTGGTGGGCGAGAGCGACGGCGCCGAGCCCAGGCTGGCGGTCGGTGAGACGCCGAACGTGGCGGCGCGCCTGCAAAGCCTGGCCGGCGAAGGCGAGATCGTCGTCGGGCCGTCGACGCGGCGCATGATCGGCGGCACCTTCGAGCTCGACGACCTGGGCGAGCAGACCCTGAAAGGCATCAACGAGTCGGTGCGCGCCTGGCGCGTGGCGGGCGTGGCGCGCACAGAGGGCCGCTTCGAGGCGCGTGGCGCGGCGCTGACGCCGCTGATCGGGCGCGACGAGGAGCTTGGCCTGGTGCTGGGGCGCTGGCAACGGGCCTGCGAGGGCGAAGGCCAGGTGGTGCTCTTGTCAGGCGAGCCCGGCATCGGCAAGAGTCGTATTGTCCAGGCCCTGCGCCAACGACTGGCGGACGAGCCGCATGTGCGCCTGCGCTATCAATGCTCGCCCTATCACACCAACTCGGCGTTCTACCCGATCATCGCCCAGATCGAGCACGCCGCCGGCTTCGCCCGCGACGATTCGACAGAGAGCAAGCTCGACAAGCTGGAGGTACTGCTCGGTGAAGACGCGGCGCAAGTGGCGCCCCTGCTGGCGACCATGCTGTCGCTCGAGACCGGCGAGCGTTATCCGCCGCTCGCAATGAGCCCGCAGAAGCAAAAGGACGAGACGCTGAAGGCGCTGGCCGGCCAAGTCGCGCGCCTTGCCGCGCAGCAGCCTCTGCTTATGGTTTTCGAGGACGCCCACTGGATCGACCCGACAAGCCAGGAAATCCTCGATCTGATCGTACCGTTGGCGCAGTCGATGCGGCTTCTGCTGCTGATCACCTACCGGCCGGAATACGCGCCGCCCTGGCTCGGTCAGGGCCATGTCACGCCGCTCAGCCTCAATCGCCTCGGCGGCACGCAGGCGACGGCGATGGTGGCGCGCGTCGCCGGCGACACGCCGCTGCCCGACGACGTGCTGGCGCAGATCGTGGCCAAGAGCGACGGCGTGCCGCTGTTCGTCGAGGAGCTGACCAAGACCGTCGTCGAGAGTGGCGCCGAGACCGCCAACGCCATCCCCGACACCTTGCAGGATTCGCTGATGGCGCGCCTCGACCGCCTGTCACCGGTAAAAGAGGTGGCCCAGATGGGCGCCTGTATCGGCCGCGAGTTCTCCTACGAGCTGCTCGCCGCCGTCTCCGGTCTGCATGACAACGAGCTGCAAAATTCGCTGACCGAGCTGACCAGCTCGGGCCTGGTCTTCCGCCACGGAAATCCGCCCGAGGCGAGCTACGTTTTCAAGCACGCCCTGGTGCAGGACGCGGCCTATGAGAGCCTGCTCAGGAGTACCCGCCAGCAGCGCCATACGGCGATCGCCGAGGCACTCGAAGCGCGCTTCCCGGATCAGGTGTCGAGCCAGCCCGAGCTGGTGGCCCATCACTACACCCGAGCCGGGCTGGCGGCGCGGGCGCTTCCCTTCTGGCTTCGTGCGGGCGAGCATGCGGTGGCGCAGTTCGCCAACCAGGAAGCGATCTCGCACCTCGAACAGGGCCTTGGCCTGTTGACACAGACTCCCAATACCGAAGACCGTGCCCGCAACGAGATCGCTCTTCGCCTGGCCCTCGGCCCCGCCCTAATCATAGTCCATGAATATGTTGGCCCCGAAATCGAGGCCAATTTCAAGGCCCTGCGCGTTGCCTCCGAAAGGGTCGCGGATAGTTCCGGTCTGGCGGCCGCGTTTCTGGGGCTTCACCGAATGCTGATCGTGTCCGGCGAATTGATCGAGGGACACGAGCTGGACCTGGAGAATCTGCGCCTGGCTGAGTCGCTGGGCGACGACCGCCTATTGACGACCGCGCGATGGGCCTTGGGCGCGTCGCATCTTTGGCTCGGCCATTTTGTGACAGCACGAGACCTTAGCCGTGCCGCGTTTCGCGAGCTCACTTTTGAGGACGATCAATCCTTCATAGCATCGCATTTGGAAGCCCCTGGCGTTACGTGCCGTTGCTTTAACGCATACGCGAACTTGCTGCTGGGCTATCCGGAGAAAGCGCAAGAATTGATGAGCGACGCGGTCGGCCTAGCCGAGCGACACGAGCATCCCTTCGTCATCGCCTTCGCGCATTTCTTCGATGGCGTGGCGCACTGGCTACGTGGCGAGGCGTCGTCGACCCTGCGCGCGGCCGACGCCGTATCCGCCCTTTGCGCGGAGCACGAGATGCCGATATTCCCGCCAATGGCCCAGATACTTCGTGCCTGGTCACTGGTTCGCCAGCAGTCCGAGGCGGCGATGGTCGAGCTTGAGCGCGCCCGAGACGCCATTGGCGTTTTGATCCCGATATGGCAACCGATGGTGCAGCCCATGGTGATCGACTGCGAGCTGGTGGTCGGATCCGTGCCGGAAGCGATCGATGCCCTGGACAGAATGTTGGCATGGGCGGACAAAAAAGAGCATGGTCATTCCGAGGCCGAACTCAAACGGATGCGCGGCGAACTTGCACTGGCGGCACCCGGGGGCTCGGCCTTAGACGCCGAGAGATGGTTCGACGGTGCGCTGAAGGTCGCGCGTGGTCAACAGGCAAAATGGTACGAACTCCGTGCCGCCACCTCGCTCGTCCGCCTTTGGCAGTCCCAGGGCAAGGCGGCGGAGGCCCGCGACGTGCTGGCGCCCGTCTACGCCTGGTTCACGGAAGGCTTCGACACGCCGGATCTGCTCGAGGCCAAAGCGCTATTGAGCGAGTTGGCGCCAGGCCGATGACGGATGTGAGGCAGTGGCTGGCGGCGCTTGGGCTGGAGAAATATGTCGCGCTGTTCGCCGAACACGAGATCACCGAGGACGCACTGCCGCATCTGACCGAGGAAGACCTGACGGCGATAGGCGTGGCGTTGGGCGCGCGTCGGCGGATATTGGCTGCGCTTCCGGCGTTGGCCGAGCCCGCTCCTGCGGCGCCACCGCGCGAGGCGGAGCGCCGCCAGATCACGGTGATGTTCTGCGATCTGGTGGGCTCGACGGCGCTGGCCGAGACGCTCGATCCAGAAGACCTGCGGGCGCTGATGCAGAGCTACCAGAAAGCGGCCGGCGAGGTTATCGAGCGCTATGGCGGCCATGTGGCGCAATATCTCGGCGACGGCCTGATGACCTATTTCGGCTGGCCGCAAGCGCATGAGGACGATGCCGAGCGGGCCGTGCGTGCGAGCCTCGATATCGTCGAGGCTGTGAATGCCATGGAGCTGCAAGTGCGCATCGGCATTGCCACCGGGCCGGTGGTGGTTGGCGAGACTGGCGCCGGCGATGCCTCGGTGCCGAAGCTGGCGGTTGGCGAAACGCCCAACCTCGCCGCCCGCCTGCAAGGCTTGGCGGAGGCAGATGATATCGTGGTCGGGGCGTCAACGCGGCGGCTGCTCGGCGGGACGTTCGAACTGGTCGATCTCGGCGAACAGACGTTGAAGGGCATCGTCGAGCCGGTGCAGGCGCACCGCGTTACCGCCGTCGCCGTCACCGAGGGGCGATTTCAGGCTGCGCATGGGATGCGCCTCACCGCTTTGGTTGGCCGAGATGCCGAGATTGCCATGCTCATGGAACGCTGGCAGCGTGCCAAGGCCGGAGAGGGTCAGGTGATGCTGCTGTCGGGCGAGCCCGGCATCGGCAAGAGCCGGATCACCCAGGTGCTGCGTGATCACGTCGTGGACGAACCGCAGATACAGCTCCGCTATCAATGCTCACCCTATTACAGCAATTCGGCGCTCTATCCCGTGATCGAGCAGTTCGAGCGAGCCGCCGAGTTTGGCCATGACGATATTCCGGAGCGGAAGCTGGACAAGATGCTGGCGCTGTTGGGACAGGCGAGCGAAGACGCCTCAAGTGTGGCGCCTTTGTTCGCGAGCATGTTGTCGATCGATGCAGGTAATCGCTATCCGCCGCTCAATGCCAGTCCGCAGAAGCAGAAGGAGCGGACACTTCAGGCACTCGCCGATCAGGTGGTCGGCTTGGCTCACAAGCAGCCTGTGTTGATGATCTTCGAGGACGCCCACTGGATAGATCCTACGAGTCAGGCGGTGCTCGAGCTTGTCGTGCCGATCGTCGCGGCGCACCGTGTCCTGCTGGTGATCACCTATCGGCCCGAGCTTACGCCGCCCTGGTCCGGCTACGGCCACGTGACGACACTTGATCTCAATCGTCTGTCGGGCAAGCAAGGTGCCGAGATGGTGACCGAGGTCGCCG
>CAZVDW010000592.1:0-2392 GCA_964625645.1 uncultured Rhodospirillaceae bacterium | reverse complement strand
CGAATGTTGAAGAACAGCGACTTTTGCGCCGTCGACGTGCTGATCCGCACCAGCGACCAGGAACGCAGCACATGCTCCTGGATGCCAGCCTTGATCCAGAGCATGGCGTAGGTCGAGAGCCGGGCGTCGTGATCGGGGTTGAAGCGTTGCAGGGCCTTGATCAGCCCGATACAGCCTTCCTGGATCAAATCGCCCCGCGCCAGGCCCGGCGCGCGATAGCGCTCGGCGATCTTGATCACGAGTCTGAGATGGCTGGCGACGAGGCGTTGCGTGGCCTCGCGATCGCCACGCGCGGCACGCCGCGCCAGGGCGCGCTCTTCCTCGCGCGACAGCATGGGATGACGGCGCGCGGCGCGGATCAGGGCACCGACGGCATCGCGGGCGGATCGCTCAGTCATGAAAACAAGCATTGCAGGCGCCCCGGCCAAGTCAATATCCTATTGACCTGCAATTGACAGGGGAGGTCGTTATGGCCCGAAAGACCGATATCCCCGGACGCTTGGTGGAGGCGACCCTGGCGCTGGCGGCAAAGCGGAAGTGGCGCGACGTCAGGCTCGCCGATATCGCCGCCGAGGGAGACCTGACACTGGCGCAAGTGCTCGGCGCGGCCGGCGGCAAGACCGGGATACTTTCCGAATTCGCCCGCCGCGTCGATGCCGAGGTCGCCAAAGGCAGCGATCTTGCCGACCTCGGCCAGCCGGCGCGAGAGCGCCTGTTCGACGTCATGATGCGCCGTTTCGATGCCATGGCCGGCCATCGCGACGGCATCCGCGGCATCGTCGCCGGCCTGCGTTGCGATCCCGTGGCCGCGGCCTGCGCCGCGCCGCTCACCCTGCGCTCGATGGCGGCCATGCTCGAATGCGCCGGCATCAACAGCGGCGGCGTCCTTGGCCTGGTGCGCGCCAAGGGCCTGGTGGCGATCTATCTCGCCATCCTCAAGGTCTGGCTCGACGACGACAGCGAGGACCTCGGGGCGACCATGGCCGCGCTCGACAAGCGTCTGGCCGGCGCCGAGCGCCTGATACAGCGCTTCTGCCGCACCCCGCGCGAGCCCGCCGCGGCATGAGCGACGAGCGGGATTGGGCGAAGGCGCTCAGCGAGCAGGCAATGGGCGGCGGCGGCGACGCGCTCCCTGTGCGCGAGGCCATCGACGCCATCCTGGCGGCCACGCCCGAGACCGCCCCGGTGCAGCTGGAGACGGCCCGCGCCGCTTTCGCCGTGGCGCTCAATGCGCTACGCTGTCAGGCGGACTGAATCGGGCCTCTCCGAAACCTTTTTCCGGCAAGGGCAGGTCGGCGAGCGGAATTCGGTACCAGCCAAACTAAATTTCTTTGACCACAGGAGCATCAGCATAGATCCGCAATTTCTCCCTTATCTTATCGCTATGCTCCTGAGCCGATCGCATTGCTGTCTCGATCACCAAGAGATTCTGCAGATGTTTGTTCCAATCTGATGCACCCAGAATGGAGGGGATGTCGAGTTTTGTCGGCTCACCCCACTTCTCATATGTTTCCAGGCGGGCTGCTTTACTCTCAATATCTTGGACACACCTCGTTGCAGGTGAGAGTTTGGCCGGGCCGAACATCCATGTCCGCCATTCCTTGTTACCTTTGGATTGATTGCATTTGCCGCATGCAGGAACGAGGTTGTGTATTTCAGTTATGTAGCCGGTAGGACGCCGATCACGGACGATGGCACGGAGATGATCCCACTCCGACGACGGATCACCGCAATAGGCGCACAACACCTGATTCGCCGCCATTCCTAAGATGTGGATCGCCTCATCAATGTCCTTCTGAGTCGGTTGGATAGTCGGAATAATGCTGTTTACGAATGCGTTCGTAATGCTCGACAGTCGGCCTGTGATCTTCATGGAAACGGGCATTTGAAAATCAGCCATCTAATCCTCCCCAATAGCCGAAAAATAGACGCTGGTGAGTTCAGTTCTCATGCGAATGATCGGAAAGCGCCTGCACTGTTGCCCACCATAACGACCAGTACTCTTGTAGCCGACCCGACTTTTATAGTTTGGCTTTGTCGCAGTGCATTACGCAAGCCTGATGCAAACCGCACCATAACCTGGACTATCCAGCGGAAGGGCCCTACTGCCTGTGCCGATGGCTCCTAAATTCCACATCCAAGTGCGCCAATGATTCTGATTTGCAGAACTTCGCTTGATGTTTTGTATCGGAGGCATTTTTTTGGTCGATTGTTGAGCCTGGCAATTGCGTCATCAAGCGAGCAGAATCGGGCCTTCCCAAACCTTCTCTGGCAGCGGCAGGTCGGCGAGAGCGGCGGCATCGAGTGGGCGGTCCGGGGTGATACCCAGGGTCTCTAGCATCATCGCCAACTGACGCGTGTGCTGGGCCGAATGCCAGGTGGTTCGTTCCAG
>CAZVDW010000591.1:0-14584 GCA_964625645.1 uncultured Rhodospirillaceae bacterium | reverse complement strand
GGCCACCGGGGAGTTGATCGACACGCTGGAGAATGTGACTTATTTCTATGATCGCGAAGTCGAGGATGCGGTCTCGACCATGGTCGGCGCCTTGGAGCCGGCGATCACGATCGTGCTCGGGGCGCTGTTGACCTGGGTCGCGGTGGCGGTGCTCGGTCCGATTTACGACAGCTTTGGATCGTTGGGCTGAGATGTTTGGTGGTGGCGCGGATTTTGTCTTGGTGGTCGGCGACGAAGGTGCCGTGCTGTGCGAGGTGCGGGGGCGCGATATCATACAGCGCCTGTTCGCGGCCTCGCCTGCCGAGGCGGATGAGATTCGCCGTGTCCTGGAGGCCCGGCCGCGCCGTCCTGTCTCCTTGCTGATCGACGTCTTGGATATTGTCATCCAGCGCGAGACATTGCCGGCCTTGGCGCCATGGGAAAGCGAGGCCGTGGTGCGGCGGCGCATGGCGAAGGCTTTCGGCGGCTTTCCCTTCACCGGCGGCAGGCCGATCGGGCGTGAAGGCGGCGAGCGCCGGGAGCGCATCTATTTGCTGGCCGGCGTGGCGCCATCGCCCGGCATCGAGCGCTGGAACCGTTTCCTTGGTAGCCTACCCAACCCCGTGGATCGCGTGGCGCTGCTGCCGGTCGAAGCGAGCGCATCCCTCACCCGCCTGACCCGGTCTCTGGGCGAGGCGCGCAGTGCCTGGCAGGTGTTGCTGACCCGCGAGCGGACCGGCGGCTTCCGCCAGGTGATCTGCAAGGACGGCGCCATCGTCTTTTCGCGCCTCACCCGCACGGTCGAGCCCGACGCCGAAGCGGATGCGGTGGCAGCGGCCATCGAGCAGGAGTTCGCCCAGACCATCGATTACATGAAGCGGCTCGGTTTCACCAGCGGCGACGGGCTAGATCTGGTCATCGTGGCGGCCGAGAGCGAGCGCGGCGCGCTGGCCGGGCTGCCCTTCGATGCCACCAACCTGCTGCTGATTACACCTTTCGAGGCTGCCGGCCTGCTCGGGCTTGGCCGCTGTGTCACGCCGGACGACGCCTATAGCGACCTGGTGCATGCCCTGGCCCATGCGCAGCGGGCGCGGCCGCGGTTGCGGCTGATGTCGGAGGCCATGGCGACGGCGGCGCGGAACGAGCGCATGCGCCGCCGCGGCTACATGCTGGCCGCGGGTCTGGCGCTGGCCGGGGCCGTGCTGTTGATCTTTCGCGCGGCCGACTATTATGCGGTGCGCACCGACATGGCGGAGACGGAGCGCCAGCGGCGGGCGGCAAGATCGGAGCTCATGTCGGTCGAAAGCGCCCTGGCCGACGTCCCCGGCCCGCGCGATGAACGGCTTGCGGAGCTGCGCAGCTGGGAGGCGCTGAGCGCTCAGCGCATCGATCCCACCGCAACCATGGTGACGTTGCAAGAGGCTCTTGGCAATGATGCCAAGCTGGTATCCTTCGATTGGCAATTGCAGTTTCCCGAGCGTGCGCGCAGACCTGCCCGCCGCGGCGCGCAGCCTGTTCAGGATCAGCCACGCCAATTGACGTTGCAGGCAACGCTCGCCCTGCAGGGGGTTGGCCATGACCGGGCGGCGGCCGTTGCCCTGGCCGAGCGCTTGGCGGCGCGCCTGACGGAAACCTTTGCCGGCTACGTGGTGGCTGTCACCCGCCTGCCGGTCCCCGTCGGGCCGGGCGAGACCCTGCGTGTCGAAAGCGGCGGCGAGGCCGCCACCGGTTCCAGTCCGGCCATGACCATGACGGTCTCGATATCGAGCGGTCCGCAGGAGGGCGCGCAGTGAGCAATCTGTTGCGGGACAAAATGATTGTGTTGCCGATCGCCATGGTGCTGCTGGTCATCGCTGTCGTTTGGTATGGCGATGCGCGTTTGGGTGCGGCCCTTGCCAATGCCGAGCTGCTGCAAAGATCCGCCGTGAACGAAGTCGTGCGGTTCCGTCGCGGCAGTGCTGATTTGCGGGCGGAGCTAACCTATCTGCAGGCTCGGCAAGGGCTTGGCGACGTGCTGCGCTCGGCCAGCTTTACCGATGCGCAGGACCGTCTTGCGGCCTCGGCCGCCGTCGAGGCCCTGGCGCGCCGGCATCGTGTCGGGCATCTCAGCATAAGCTTCGCGCCCGAGGAAGCGTTGCGGGATCGGCCCTATACGGGAAAGGTCCTGGAGCTGGTATCGACCCCCGTGACGGTCGACGCGGAGACCGCGTCGGAGGCGGATATGAACAGCTTCCTTGCCGCCTTGCCGGAAGTCTTTAGCGGTGTCGCCACGGTGGAGCGCCTGCAATGGCGCCGCCGGGACGCTGCGATCGAGACACGGGCGGTAATCCGCTGGGAGACCGTGCGCCGGGTCGAAGGCGGCTCGTGAGCGAAACCTCGCCCCTGGCGCTGACCGGCTTGAGCAAGCGGTTCGGTCGCCGGGTCGTGCTTGACGCTGTCAGCTTGACCATCGGGGCCGGCGAGATATTCGGCCTGGTCGGCCTCAACGGTGCCGGCAAGACAACCATGCTCAAGACCGTATTGGGACTGGCCCGGCGTGCCCGTGGCGAGGCCCTGATCTTCGGCCGGCCGGGCAAGGAAGCTGCCGCCCGCCAGGCGGTCTCGTATTTGCCGGAGCGTTTCACGCCATCGCCGCGCGCCAGCGGGCGCGAGTTCCTGGCCATGTCGCTGGCCCAATATGGCTTGCGCCTCGATGACGATGGCGCGGCGGCGCTGGCGGCGCGGCTGGCCTTCCCGCCCCAAGATCTCGACACGCCCATCGGGTCCTATTCCAAGGGCATGGCCCAGAAGGTCGGCCTGATGGGGGCCTTATTGCCGGAGCGGCCGCTGTTGCTGTTGGACGAGCCCATGTCCGGGCTGGATCCGGAAGGCCGCGCCGCGCTCAAGGGGCTGTTGGCGGAGCAGGCGGCGGCCGGGCGCGCGGTGCTGTTCAGCTCGCACGTGCTGGCCGATATCGACGAGATAGGCGACCGTATCGGCGTCTTGCACCAAGGCCGGCTGATGTTCGCCGGTACCCTCGCCGCGTTTCGCGCGCGCCATGCCGGCGCGACGCTGGAAGCGGCCTTCCTCGGCGCCATTGCCGACACCGCTGAACCATAGGAGTGACGACATGCCGACAATCTTGATCACCGGCGCCGGGCGGGGCATCGGCTTGTCGCTGGCGCGGGCCTATGCCGCCGAGGGCTGGCGGGTGCTGGGTGGCGTGCGCGATCCGGCCAAGGCAGCCGATCTTGCCGCGCTGCCGGTGGAAGTCATGACCCTCGATCCGGGCAGCGATGCCTCGGTCGCCGATCTCGCGGCCTCGCTGTCAGGCACGCCGATCGATGTTCTGTTCAACAATGCGGGCATGATGGGGCCGCGCCAGCGCCAGGTGCTCGGCGACATCGCCTACGAGGCCTGGGGCGAGGTCATGGCGGTCAACGTCATGGCGCCGGTGCGCATGGCGGATGCCTTCAGCGACCATGTCGCGGCGTCGGAGCGCAAGCAGATCGCCGTCGTCTCCAGCGTCATGGGCAGTATGGCCGATAACACGGCCGGCGGCTTTTACCTCTACCGCAGCAGCAAGGCGGCGGTGAACATGGCGGCGCGCTCCTTGGCCGCCGACCTGGCACCGCGCGGCATTACCGTGGTGATGTTTCATCCAGGCTGGGTTCGCACCGACATGGGCGGGTCCAGTGCCGCCGTCTCGCCGACCGACAGTGCCGCCGGCATGCTGCGCGTAATGTCCGAGGTGCGGCCGAAAGACAACGGCCGCTTTTTCAATTACGACGGCAGCGAGATCGCTTGGTAGAGCCAACTCGCATTGATAAGAACCCATTTAACCGCACGATTCTCGCCGCTGGCCTCGTCGCGAGACGCCCTAAATCGCCATCCAGCCGCAATCGACCGGTAGCGTGACACCGGTTACCGCCGAGGCGGCGTCGCTGGCGAGGTAGAGGATGGCGCCGGCCATCTCTTCCGGCTGGGCGAAGCGGCCCATGGGGGTGCGCTCCTCGACATAGGTCTTCGACGCGTTGTTGGTGCGCAGCGGTATCGTCAGGTCGGTCTCGGTGAAGGTCGGGCCGATGGCGTTGACGCGTACCCCGCGTGATGCCCACTCGGCGGCCAGCGAGCGCGTCATGTTGACCACCGCGCCTTTGCTCGCGTGATAGGGCAGGTTGGGATAGAAGCCGCCGCCCGAGAGCCCCATGATCGAGGCGATGTTGACGATCGCGCCCTTGCCGTTCGCCAGCATGCGCTTGCCAGCCTCGCGCGAGCAGACGAAGACCGCGGTCTGGTTCACGGAAATAATGAAGTCCCAGGTCTCCGTCGGCATGGATTCTGCCGGATCGCGGCGCGCCGTACCGGCATTGTTGATAAGAATGTCGATGCCGCCGAAGGCTTCGGCGACGGCGTCGAAGACCTGAACGACCGCCGCCTCGTCGGTGACGTCGCAGACCCAGGACCGGGCCTCGCCGCCGGCCTCGGCGATCTCGCCCACGGTCTGTTGCGCCGTGGCCTCGTCGAGGTCGAGCACGGCGACCTTGGCACCGGCCTCGGCCAGGGCCAGGCAGGCGATGCGGCCCAACCCCTTGCCGCCGCCGGTGACGATGGCGGCATCGCCGTCGAGGCGAAAGCTTGCCAGAACCGAGAAAGAGCGTCTGTCGTCCATGGCCGGGGCCTCCTAAAACTTTCCGAATTTAAGATAGGCGTCCTTGGGGTCGGTGCCGGAGAGGATGGCCGCGCGCACCTTGTCTTCCGTGGCGACCGCCTCCTCGGCCTTGGCGATGACCGTCTCGGCATGAGCCTGCGGGATCACCACCGCGCCGTCCTTGTCGGCGATCAGATAGTCGCCGGTAAAGATGTCGAGATGGCCGATGTGCACGCTGGTACCCATCTCGCCGACGCGCCAGCGCCCGGCGATATCGGCCGGCGTGCGGCCGGAGCAGAAGATCGGAAAGCCGAGCTTGAGGATGAAATCGACATCGCGGCAGAGCCCGTCGGACACATAGCCGAGCACGCCGCGGACTTTCAGGGTCTCCGCCGACAGCTCACCCATCAGGGCGATGGAGGTGTCGTTGGGCTGGCAGACCACCACGTGGCCGGCCGGGGCGGCGGAAAGGAACTCGGTCCAGCTCAGCAGGGATTCGTCGCGGCTGACGTGAGGCGCGCGTATGCCCGAGAGCGTCCAGATCGGTCCCGCCACGCTGCGCTCCGGATCGAGCGCCTGGATCTCGGGCGGCAGGGCCTGGCCGGCCATGCCCAGGTCGGAAAGCGTGTCGTAGACCACGCCGGTGTAAAGCGCGCGCAAGCGCTCGCCAAGATCGGCCATTGTTTTTCCACTCGATTGCGGCGTTATTCGCCTGTCTGGATGACGCATTTGTTGGTTTGCGGGTCGAAATCGCCCGGGCATGCCATGCGCACGGGATTGAAATCGTCGCGCTGGGCCGAGCATGCACTGAGCGCGAGCCCTGCCGCGAGGATGCACAGCGCCGCGAGATCGCGTGTCGGCTTGGTCATGGTGATGTCCTCTCCCAGCGGGGCTTGTCGGTGCCGGCGGCGACTATAGCCCGCTTTCGTCGAGCCGCGAAAGCCGTCCCGCGGCGGCATGGGCGAAGAGCAGGGTTTGGCGGTTGCGGGCCGCCGTGGCCATGGGCGCAAGCGGTGCCGGGCGCACGACCTCGCCGCCGAATCGGTCGGCGACGATGATGCCGGTGTCGTGCGGCAGCTCGGCCAGGGGAAAGTCGGCGGCGACGGCAAAGAAGAAGCGGTCGCAGGCTTCCAGATAGTCGGGCCATTTGTCGTCCGCACGCAGGTCGGGCAGGCCGGATTTGACTTCGACGATGGCGAAGCGGCCGCGCCCGTCGAGGCCGATGATGTCGACCCGGCGACTGTTGGCGAGGCGCAGCTCGGTCAGGCTGCGATAGCCGAGATCGCCGAGCAGGCGCGCGGCTCCGCGCGTGATGTCCTCGGCCGTGGCGCGCCCCGCGCTCACCGGCTCTCGCCTGACGAGATCGGGCCGGCTGCCCGGAACGGCGCGACGCACGGAAGCCAGCGGCCGTCTGGCCTGCTGCCGTGCCTCCCCGAAGGGTAGATCGTGCTGCATGATCCGGTGTCGCGGCCCATTGCCGCGAGGGTCGACGCCGTTAGGTCAGGAACAGCGCCATCAGCGCCAAGGTTATGGCCACCGCCACCGTGGAGAAGATCGTCAGGCGCACGAACGCCTTCCACGTGACTTGATGATCCTCAAGCGATTGTTGTGCGTTATATGCCATTCTCGCTGATCCCCTGGGCTGTGTTCCCCCGCTATCGGGGCGCTAGAGATAGCCCACCCGGGGGCCCGGCACAAGACCGTGTAGGCTGGGGAAGAATCACGGACCCGGGGCCTTGTGTTGCATAATTACAACATTATATCTCCGGTGCACCGCAGCCGCTGGGGAGCGCCATGAATTTCGAACGATACAGCGAACGCAGCCGCAGCCTGATCTCGGCCGCGCAAACCCAGGCGATCGCCGCCGGGCACCAGCAACTGACTCCCGAGCATCTGCTCAAGGCCTTGCTCGAGGACGAGGACCGCCTTGCCGCCAATCTGCTGTCGGCGGCGGGCGGCCGGCCGGAGCAGGCGCTGGAGCTTGTCGAGGCCGCGCTTGCCAAGTTGCCGCGTGTCGAGGGCGGTGGCGGCGGCCAGCTCTATATGGCGCCTGAGACGGCGCGCATCCTCAAGCGTGCCGGCGCCATCGCCGAGCAGGCGGGCGACCGCTTCGTCACAGCCGAGCGCCTGTTGCAGGCTGTGGCCGAGGCCAAGGGCAGCGCATCCGCGCTTCTGCTGGGCGCTGCCGGGGTCACGGCGGAGGCTCTGACCGCCGCCATCGATCGCTTGCGCAAGGGCCGCAAGGCGGATTCCGAGAATGCCGAAGAGTCCTACGATGCCTTGGATCGCTACGCCAATGACATCACCGCAATGGCGCGCGCGGGCAAGCTCGACCCGGTAATCGGCCGCGACGAGGAAATTCGCCGCACCATCCAGGTGCTGTCGCGGCGCACCAAGAACAATCCCGTGCTGATCGGCGAGCCGGGCGTCGGCAAGACGGCTATCGTCGAGGGACTGGCCAATCGCATGGTTGCGGGCGACGTGCCCGAGTCCTTGCACAACAAACGCTTACTGTCACTCGACCTCGGCGCCATGGTGGCCGGTGCCAAGTTCCGCGGTGAGTTCGAGGAGCGTCTCAAGGCGCTGCTGTCGGAGGTCCAGGATGCCGAGGGCCAGGTAGTCCTGTTTATCGACGAGCTGCACACATTGGTCGGCGCGGGCGCGGCGGAAGGGGCGATGGACGCTTCCAACCTGCTCAAGCCGGCCCTGGCGCGGGGCGAGCTGCATTGCATCGGCGCCACCACGCTGGACGAATATCGCAAGCATGTGGAAAAGGATGCGGCGCTGGCGCGGCGCTTCCAGTCGGTGCTGGTCTCGGAGCCCACGGTCGAGGACACCATCTCGATCCTGCGCGGCCTGAAGGAGAAGTACGAGCTGCACCACGGTGTCGCCATCACCGACGGTGCCATCGTCGCCGCCGCGACACTCTCCAACCGCTATGTCGGCGACCGTTTCCTGCCCGACAAGGCGATCGATCTGGTCGACGAGGCGGCCAGCCGCAAGCGCATGGAAGTGGATAGCAAGCCGGAGGCGCTCGACGAGCTCGACAGGCGGCTGATGCAGCTCAAGATCGAGCGCGAGGTGCTGCGCAAGGAGAGCGACGCGGCCTCGGCCGAGCGTCTGACGAAGCTCGAAGGCGAGCTTGCCGACCTTGAAAGCCGGGCCGGGGCCATGACCGCGAAATGGCAGGCCGAGAAGGATATTCTGCACGGCGCGCAGGACACCAAGGAAAAGCTGGAGGAGGCGCGTATCGCACTCGCCAATGCCATCCGTGACGCCGACTACGAGCGCGCCGGCGAGCTGACCCACGACGTCATTCCGGCGCTCGAAGCCAAGCTGAGCGGCGACAGTGGCGGCGGCGAGGGCGCCTTGATGGTGAGCGAGGAAGTCAATGCGGACGACATTGCCAGTGTGATCTCGCGCGCCACCGGCATACCGATCGAGCGCATGTTGGCGGGCGAGCGCGAGAAGCTGCTCGATATGGAAACCCACATCCATCGCCGCGTGATCGGCCAGGACGACGCGATTGCCGCGGTCTCCAACGCAGTGCGCCGGGCGCGCGCGGGCCTGCAGGACCCGACCCGGCCGATCGGCTCGTTTCTGTTCCTTGGCCCCACCGGTGTCGGCAAGACCGAGCTGACCAAGGCGCTGGCCGAATTCCTCTTCGACGACGAGACGGCGCTGGCGCGCATCGACATGTCGGAATACATGGAGAAACATGCAGTATCGCGCTTGATCGGCGCGCCGCCGGGCTATGTCGGCTACGACGAGGGCGGTGCGCTGTCGGAATCCGTGCGCCGCCGCCCTTACCAGGTGGTGCTGTTCGACGAGGTCGAGAAGGCGCATCCGGATGTCTTCAATGTCTTGCTACAGGTACTCGACGACGGCCGCCTGACGGACGGCCAGGGGCGCACCGTCGATTTTCGCAATACCCTCATCGTGCTGACCTCGAACCTCGGCAGCGACCACCTCGCCAACCTGCCCGCCGGCGAGGATTCGGAGGCCGCACGAGGGGCCGTGATGGCGGAGGTTCGCACCGCCTTCCGGCCGGAGTTTCTCAACCGCCTCGACGAGACGGTGCTGTTCCACCGCCTCGACCGCTCGCAGATGGGTGGCATCGTCGATATCCAGGTCGAGCGCCTGGCCGAGCTGCTGAGCGATCGCGATATTGAGCTCGAGCTGGACGACGGCGCGCGGGAATGGCTGGCCGATGCGGGCTATGACCCGGTCTATGGTGCCCGGCCGCTCAAGCGCATCATTCAGCGCCACCTTCAGGATCGTCTGGCGACGATGATCCTCGACGGCAGCATCCACGATGGCGATATGGTCGAGGTTGGCGCGGGCGAGGACGGCCTGGCGATTGCCAGGCAGCAGCCGAAAGCGGCTTAGCGCTCGTCCTCGGCGTCTTCCTGGGCGACGGCGCGAATGCCCGGCAGCTCGGCATACATGACCTGAAGCCGGTCACGCTCCGCCGCGAACCGCGCCAGGTCCGTGCCCGCCAACCGGACACCCGTCGGCAGCCTGACGCTGAGCGGGTTGACCTGCTTGCCATTGTGTAAGATCTCGTAGTGCAGGTGTGGCCCGGTGGACTGTCCCGTGCTGCCGACAAAGCCGATGGTCTGGCCCTGGATCACGCGCTTGCCCGCGTAGATGCCTTTGGCATAGCTCTTCATGTGCGCATAGGCGGTGCGGTAATCGCTGTTGTGGCGGATACGCACATAGTTGCCATAGCCGCCATGGCGCGAGGCGCGCTCCACCACGCCGTCGCCCGCGGCATAGATCGGGGTGCCCCGCGGGGCCGCGAAATCCAGGCCCTTGTGCATCTTGTTGTAGCCCTGCACCGGGTGGCGCCGCACACCGAAACGCGACGACAGACGGGCACCGTCGATCGGCGTGCGCATCAGCGCTTTTCGTGTGCTGCGGCCCTGGATGTCGAAATAATCTACCCGGCCGTCGGCCAGCTCATAGCGGTATAGTGGCGTGTCGGCCCCGGACAGGTTCATGGATGCGAAGAAAATGATACCCGCCTGAACTTCGTTGCCGGCTTCGTCCACCAGCATGTCGAACATCAGCGTGAAGGTATCGCCGCGCTGGATGTCGCGCTGGAAGTCGATCTCGAAGCTGTAGATGCGGATCAGCTCCATCATCACCGAAAGCGGCAGGCCGGCCTCGACGGCGGCATTGTAGAGGCTCGTGTCGATCACGCCCTCGACGCGGCGCAGGTCGCGGATGAGGTCCTTGTCGACATAGCCGGAGACGAAATCGCCTTCCTCGAGGCGCACCACTTCGAGGCGCGACTCGCCGCCGGTGTCGAGACTGATGGCGCCAAGCCGCAGTTGCGACTCCGGTTGTCCGGCCAGGCCGACACGGTGCTGGGCGCCGACGAAGGTCACGGCCAATTCGTTTCCGGCGCGTAAGCGCCGTGGATCGTAGAGCTCGCGCATGGCCGTGATCGCTTTATGAGCTTCGCTGCGCTCCACGCCGGCACCGACCAGCGCGCCCATCAGCGTATTGCCTTTGCCGATGGTCAGGTTCCGCACCATCGCCCCGGCGTTGAGATCGACGATGCGGTGGCCGTTGACGCGGGTTGCCAGATCATCGCCCGCCGGCTCCTCGGCCAGCGCGACCTCGCGTTCCTCGGGTGGCAGGCTGGCCAGGCGCCGCGCTTGCGCCTCGGCCGTCCGCAAGGCTTCTTCCAGCGCCGCCATATCGGTTTTGCGCGCTTGGAAGCTCTCGCCCTTGCGTTCGACGATGACGGCTGACTTGCGCCCCGATTGCAGGGTAAAGCCGACCAGCTTGGCCTCGCCGATGCTGCCGGCGATCTCCACCACCAGGCGCTGGCCGATGTTGAGGCGGTTGGGGTTGTGCACTTTGCGCAAGCCTATAAGCGCGCGCACGATGTCGCCCTTGCCGGCCCCGGCGTCGGCGAGCAGCGCCGAAAGATTGTCGCCGCGTGCGATGGTCGCAACGCTGAAGCTGTGGCTGGCCGGTGGCAGGTCGGCCGCATCTATCGCCGGTTCGGCCTCTGCCACGGCTTCGGCCTCTGCTGCCGGCGGCACATGAATGACGGCGGGCGAGGGGGCGGTGGGCGCCACCTCGGCCATGTTCACGATCAGCGGCCAGCCCAGCACGATGGCATCGTTGCCGCGCAGCTTCGCGGACAGGCCGACGAGTTGCTGACGGCCGCCACCGCTCGGCGCGGCGAAGGTCAGGCGGAAGGTTTCGCCGACCTGCAGGCGCCGCATGTCGACGATTCTGGCCAGCTCGCGCACGGCGCGGTTCGCCTCCTCGCGATTGGCACCGGCGGACACCAGACGATTGAACAGGATCTCGTTCTTGGCGAGCGTGATGCTGCGGGTCTCGGTCTCGCCTGGCGGCGCTTCGCGCTCGGTCAGCCCCACCACCAGCGGCTGCTCCGGCACGGTCTCGCCGGCCGCCGCCGCCTGATCCGCGGCTTCCTGGGCGCGCCCGTCGCCTGCTACCACCGCTGCCGGGCCGTGATGCCAGCCGCCTTCGACGCCGCGCCCGACCACGGTCTGGCGGCCATTGGGCAGGGTCAGGGCGACGCCGGCAAGGCGCGCTTCCTCGCCGCCGGTCTCGAATGTCACGGTGACGGCCTGGCCGATTTGCAGGCGCCGCAGGTTGACCCGCTTGCCCATCTTCTCGGACGCCGCGTAGGCATCGCTGCTATTGGCGCCTGCTTCGATCAACAGGCGGAAAAGGGATTGGCCGCGTTGCAGAGCCACGTCGCGCGCCGACAGCCCGCTGCCGTCGTCAGGCGCCAGCTCGACGATCGAGTTCAGCAGCGTTTCCGCCTCTGCCGCGGTCATCCGCTTGGCCGCGAAACGGTCGCCGAAATCGCGGAAAGCGACGGCAACCTTGTCGTTGCGAAGATTGAGCGAAACGCTGATCAAGCGGTTGCTGGCCCCGCCCGTCGTCATGGGGTCGAGGCGCAAGGTGACGCGCTGGCCGATTTGCAGGCGGCGCAGATTGAACACCCTGGCGAGCGCCGCGACGGCGTTGGCGGTTTCGTTGCGGCCGACGCCGGCAGCGTGGAGAATGTCGGCCAGGGTTTGGCCGCGCGTGATGCGAAGCGTGCGCGTGGTGGCTTGTGCCGGCTCGAAGCCCTGGCCCTGGACGGCCGTGCCATCGCCCAAGGCGTCATCGGGATAGCCGACCCGATAGACCTTGGCGCCGCCCTCGTAGCGCACGAGGGAGCTGCCGAGGTCGATTACGCCTTCATTGGCGAAAGATGCAGAAGGCAACGCAAGCCACGCACAGGCCGCGGCCACCCCCCCCAGCTTACGCGCAAAACTCATGCGCAGGACTCCGTCAGTTGCCTATCCGCCACACACCGGCGCATTCATACCGGTCACGCTTGACTCCAATGAAGCCGAAGCGCCCGCACGAAAATGTGATGAAAGTCCGGTTTTGTCAAATAAATCCGAATTTTATGAGAATTCTCGCAAACCTGAATCTACGGCGCCGCGAATACCCGTTGCAGCAGCGCCGTGCTGCGTGCGCCGGGGTTGTTGCGGATTGCCTCCTCCTCCTGGGCCAGCTTGTGGAAAAGGCCGCTCAGGGCCATTTCCAGGGCATAGTCGCTGATATCGCCTTTGACGTCGGGCACCAGCGGCATCGCCTCGTAGGGGCCGACCATCGAATCATAGGCCCGCACCACGCCGGTTTCGGCCATGGCGGAATCGACGATGGGGCGCATGCGGCCGACCAGATCGGGGGTCATGACGCGTTCGAAATAGCGTGTCGCGGCATCGTCGGGCCCGTTGTAGATGCCCATGGCGTCGTCGAGGGTCATGGCAGCGATGGCATTGAGGAAGACCTCGCGCGCTTCCGGTGCCGCGGTCTCGGCGGCACGGTTGAGGCGCAGTTCCAGATCGTCGCCGAGCGAGCCCATGCCGACCTTGGAGAGGACCGATTGGGCGTCGGCGAGGTAGCCGGGCAGGGGAATGTGGATTTCGGAATCGGCGAAATAGCCGTCGCTGCGCCCGACCAGGTCGACGACGCGCCCGGTGCCCACGCGCAGTGCCTCGATCAGGCCGTCCGCGACTTCGCCGGCGCCGAGTGCGCTGACCGCGGCCTCGCCGCCGCCCCTCTCGCTTGGTTGCGCCTCCCTGAGGATATCCAGGGCGTCGTCGAGAAGATTGTCGGTCGCCAGTGCCGAGCCATGGCAGGCGCAAACGGCGATTGCAGTCAGGATCCATCCCGGTTTCATGCGTCAGGCTCCCCGCACATTACTCGCATTCGGCTGGCGGCTCGGGAGCGATCGTTATGGCTTCGCCCAAGCGGATGGCCTGCGCTGCCGCATCCACGTCCGCCTCCAGCCGCAGGTCCTTGGCGTAGATCTGATAATACCCGGAAACGACGTTCCCCGCCCGCAAGCCGAGCTGCACAGAGACGACGTCGGTGTCGAACTGGCTATAGTGCCAGGAGTTTCCCATCTGCAGCGAGCCGAGATATTGCGCCGGTCGGTCCTCGGCCCAAGGCTCGCGGTAATGTTCCGCACTGCCCTCGCCGTAGCGCTCGACCAGGAAGGCGCGCAGCTCGTCGTAGCGGGCCAACAGCTCAGCGCCCTCGCCGCTGGTATCGCGGACAACCCTGCCTTTGACCGAAAGCCGCCACAGGCGGTCGTCGAAGCCGAAGAAGACGACGACCTCCTCGACATCCGGCAGCCAGGCCTGCATGCCATGAATGCGGAAGACGCGGCCGTCGTTCTCGTCGAGGCACATGTCGTCGAGCGTGATGGTGTCATCGCTATCGAGAAGCTCATCCAGCGACATGCCCCAGGCCAGCCCGAGCGCCTCCTCGATACCGGGCTCGGCGGCGGCAGGCGTGCAAATCGCCGCTGCCGTCAGGCAGTGCCAGCCCACCAGGAGCTGTTTGCTCAAAGACCACATGTCCGTTCGCCCTCCCGTGACCGCATGTGGCGACGATTGTGGCTCATGAACAGCCGCGCCGCGGCGGAAATCGGCATCCACACCAGCTTGCTCCCTGGAAATAGCTGCAATGGCAGGGTGGGGCGCCCATGGCGCCCTGTCAACGCAGGCCAAGGCCCTTGATTGTTGCGCAAAAATCGCTACGACCTGCTCCGCGGCGCCATAGTGGGCCGACCCAGAGGGAATTGCCATGCCTGATCCTGCCCGACAGCACGCGGCGCCGAAGAGCGATCTGGAGATCGCCCAGGCCGCCACCCTGAGGCCGATCACCGAGGTCGCGGCCAAGGGGCTCGGTCTGCCCGAGGACGCGCTGGAGCCATATGGCCGCACCAAGGCGAAGCTGTCGCTCTCGCACATAGCGGGTCTCGCCGATCGTCCCGACGGCAAGCTCATCCTCGTCACCGCCATCACGCCGACACCGGCGGGCGAGGGCAAGACGACCACCACGGTCGGGCTCGGCGATGCCTTGAACACGATCGGCAAGCGCGCCGTCATGGCCCTGCGCGAGCCGAGCCTTGGGCCGTGTTTCGGCATGAAGGGCGGCGCCGCGGGCGGCGGCTATGCCCAGGTCGTGCCGATGGAGGACATCAATCTCCATTTCACCGGCGACTTCCACGCCATCGGCGTCGCCAACAACCTGCTCGCCGCGATGGTGGACAACCACATCTACTGGGGCAACGAGGAGAAGCTCGACCTGCGCCGCATCACCTGGCGCCGCGTCGTCGACATGAACGATCGCGCCCTGCGCCAGACCACCTGCTCGCTCGGCGGTGTCGCCAACGGCTTCCCTCGCCAGGACGGTTTCGACATCACCGTCGCCAGCGAGGTCATGGCAATTTTCTGTCTGGCATCGGATCTCGAAGACCTGCAGCGCCGGCTCGGCAACATCATCGTCGGCTATCGCCGCGACCGCACGCCGGTGCGCGCTTCCAGCCTGTCCGCGGCGGGGCCGATGACGGCGCTGCTCAAGGATGCGCTGGCGCCCAATCTGGTGCAGACCCTGGAAGGCAATCCCGCCTTC
>CAZVDW010000590.1:0-2085 GCA_964625645.1 uncultured Rhodospirillaceae bacterium | reverse complement strand
GACAGCGCGAGCAGCGCCTCGACAAGCGAGCGTTCCGGCGCCAGGCTTTCCGCGTCATGCCGCGACAATGGCGCCACTTTCAAGGCACGGTCGCTGTCGGAGGTTGTTGCCAGCCAGATCACGGCACCAAACACCGGGTTACGCTCGAATCCCAGCGCGCAATCGGCCTCGCCGGCCGCCAAGCCAAGCATTTCACGAAGGGAGCTCTCCGATAATTGCCCCGTCGCTGCCATCGGCTGGGGCACGCGATCGACAGGCGGAATTCCCAGAAACCGCCCCTGGCGCGCCAATGCGCTGGCCGCCGTTATCGCCGCCAAAGGGTCTTCGAAACAGGCGATGCCGGCCGCACGCAGCCTGGCGGGCACTTCGCTGGCACCAAGCATCCAGCCAACCAATAGCGGCTTGTCGTTCAGCGCGTTCGCCGCGACCAGCTCCTGCACCAGCTCGTCCGCATTGAGCATCTGCACGCCGAAGAACGCCAGCGTCACGTCGACGCCATCGTCCTGTACGATATGGCGAATATGAGAGCCCACCGAATGCGGATCGGTAAAAGCCTGAAGCGTGAAATCCACGGGATTCGCCGGCGAGCCGAAGGCCGGCAGCTTGGCGAGAATGCCGGCGGTGGTGGCGGCGCCGAACTCGGCCAGACACAGCCCCTTCTCCGTCACCTTATCCGCACAAAAGACGCCGATGCCGCCCGAATTCGAAGCCATGCCGATGCGCTCGCCCTTTGCCGCAGGGGTGCCGTGCCCGAAAGTCTCCATGACATCGAACAGCTCCTGGATGGTATCGACTTCGACGATCCCCCATTGCTCCAGCGCCGCGCGGTAGACCGCGTAATCGCCGGTCGTGGCGCCGGTATGGGCCGCCGCCGTGCGCGCGCCATCCGTGCCGCGCCCGACCTTGATCAGGACCATCGGCTTGCCATGCGCCCGTGCCACTGCCGCGGCCTGGCGCAGCTTGGCGCCGTCCCGCGCCCCTTCGACATAGCCGGCGACCACGCGGACACGCGGATCGGCGGCCATGTAGGCCAGGGCCTCGGCGAAATCCACATCCGCTTCATTGCCGGTGCTGACAAGGTAACCGAGCCCCATGCCGCGGCGGCGGAACTCGGCCACGACGATACCGCCGAACAAGCCGCTTTGGCTGGCGAAGCCGACCGGGCCGGCCGCCATCTCGCCGCTGGCCAGGGCCGAGGTGAAATTGCCCACCACATGGTCGTGGAAATTGGCGATGCCCTGACAATTGGGCCCGCAAATCAGCGTGCCCCCGCTCCCGGCCAGCGCCGCCAATTCCGCTTGCAGCGCCTTGCCCTCAGCGCCGGTCTCGCCGAAGCCCGAGGTGTAGACGGTGATCGCCGGCACGCCGGCCGCCTGGCAATCGCGCACCGCGTCGAGGCAAAGCGCTGCCGGCACCGCCAGTATCGCCATATCGGGGGGCTCGGGAATATCGCTCACCCGGGCATGGCAACGATCGCCGTCAAGCTCTTCGTAACGCGGATTGACCGGGTATATCGGGCCGCTGAAGCCGAAATTTCGCAGGAAGCGGATCGGCCGGCCGCCGACGCGCTTGGGATTGGATGTCGCGCCGACCACAGCGACGGATTTCGGATTGAACAGGGGCGTCAGATCCCGCAGATCGCTCATTCAGCGGCCACCGGCAGGGCTTCCTCGGCCCGCTTGGCCCTTTTGCGCTCAGTTACCAAGGGTGGGCATTTGTCGGCATCGTAGAAATCGACCTGGCACTCGAGGCACTGGAAGCACTCGTTCATATCGATAACACCATCGTTGCGGATGGCCCCGACCGGACAGCTTCCCTGGCAGATGTTGCACGGCCGGCCGCATCGCGGACGCCGCTTCAGCCAATTCAACAGCCGTGCCCGCCCGAGAACGCTCAACGCCGCCCCGAGGGGACAGAGGAAGCGGCAGAAAAACCGCTCGATGGTCAATCCCAAGGCCAGCAGCACGGCGGAATAGAGAATGTAGGGCCAGCTGCGGTCGAGCCCGACGATGATCGCGGTCTTGAAGGGCTCGACTTCAGCCGCGAAGATCGCCGCATCCATCGACCAAAGCGATAGGGCGAGGA
>CAZVDW010000589.1:0-3546 GCA_964625645.1 uncultured Rhodospirillaceae bacterium | reverse complement strand
TAGTGACCCACCAGGTATCGGGAAAGCCGAGGCCGTATTTGGGCGGCGCCGGCGGGTGGCCGAGCTTGTTCCAGTAGAGCACCCGATAGCTGCGGATATGCCAGTTGGGAATGACGTAATGGCCCGACAGCAGCACCCGGTCGAGGGCGCGCGTGGCGGCGATCAGGCCTTCGCGGTCGGGCGCCTGGATGATCAGGTCGACAAGCTCGTCCACCGCTTGGTCGCGCACGCCGGCAAGGTTGCCGCTGCCACGGATATCGGCCGAGGCCGTGGTCCAGTAGTTGCGCTGCTCATTGCCCGGGCTCAAGGACTGGCCGCGGCTGCCGACGATGATATCGTAATCGAAGTCCTCGATACGGTTCTGGTATTGCGCCGGATCGACGATGCGTATCCTGGCCTCGATGCCGAGGCGCTCCATGTTCTTCACCACCGGCCCGACGATACGCTCGAAGGCGGGCGCCACCAGCAGGAACTCGATGGCCATGGCCTCGCCGCTCGCGGCATTGACGCGCTTGCCGTCCTGCACGGCCCAACCGGCGGCCTGAAGCATGCGGCTTGCCGTGCGCAGGTTGCCGCGCAGCGAGCCGCCCTCGGTGGTCGGCGGCGCGTAGGCGGTCTCGAACACGCCCTCAGGCAGGCGGCCGCGATAGCACTCGAGCAGCGCGGCTTCGCGCCCTTGCGGCTCGCCTGACGCGGCCAGCTCGGTGTTGGAGAAGTAGGAGGCGGTGCGGGTGTATTGGCCGTAGAACAGGTTCTGGTTGGTCCATTCGAAATCGAAGGTGTAGCCGAGCGCCTCGCGCACCGCCGGATCGGCGAACTTTGCGCGGCGCGTGTTGAGCCAGAAGCCCTGCATGCCCGTCGGCTGTTCGTGGTCGATCAGGGTCTTGACGATGGTGCCGTCGGCGATCTCGGGAATGTCGTAGGCGGTGGCCCATTCCTTGGAGTTGTTCTCCAGGCGAAAATCATATTCGCCTGACTTGAAGGCCTCGATCGCCACCTTGGCGTCGCGGTAGTAGTCGTAGCGGATGGTATCGATATTGTAGCGGCCCACATTTACCGGCAGGTCGCGGCCCCAATAGTCGTCGACGCGGGCGAGCGTGACCGAGCGTCCGGGCTCGAGCGCGGCGATGCGATAGGCGGCGCTGCCCAGCGGCGGCTCCAGCGTCGTCGCCTCGAAGTCCCGTGACTGCCAATAATGCTTCGGCAGGATGGGGAACTGGCCGACGATCAGCGGCAGCTCGCGGTTCGTCGTTTCGGGATCGAAATTGAAGCGCACCGTGCGCGGCGCGACTTCCTCGACGCTCGCCACATCGGCGTAATATTGGCGGTAGAAGGGATTGCCCTTGGTCTTGAGCGTTTCCAGGCTCCAGATCACGTCGGCGACCGTGACCGGCTCGCCGTCGTGCCAGCGGGCGCCTTGGCGCAGGGTGAAGGTGACCGAGGAGCGGTCCTCCGGCAGGGCGATGCTTTCCGCCAGCAGGCCGTATTCGGTGAAAGCCTCGTCGGCGGAGCCGGTCAGCAGGGTGTCGTAGATCTGGAAGCTGCCGGCGCCGGAAACGCCTTTGAGCGTGAACGGGTTGAGGGTGTCGAAAGTGCCGATGGTGGCGAGCTTGACCGTGCCGCCCTTGGGCGCGTTGGCATCGACATAGTCGAAATGGCTGAAGCCGGGGCCGTATTTGACGTCGCCGAACATCGACAGGGCGTGAGCGTCGGTCAGGCCGGCGCCGGCCGCCGCGCCCGAGGATATGGCGTCGAGGCCGCAAGTGAAGCTTTCGCTCTCTGCCTCTGCATGGCCGGAGACGACGAGGATGACGAGACCGGCCAGGGCCGGAATCGAAAGGCGACGGATCAACGGGCTCATGCGGCCTCCCTTCGGGCGGCGCGACGGGTGCGCCGCTCCCTTACAGTGTCGGGCGGAACCCGCGGCGGTTCAAGAGGCCACGCGCGCGAACGTGATCAGTCGCCAAGTGGCGCCGGCGTGGCCGCATTGCTGCGCAGGTAGGCGATCACCGCCGCCCGGTCCTCGGCCTTCTTGAAGCCCGGGAAGGCGGCCATCTTGGTGCCGGCCATGAAGTCCTTGGGCTTGGTCAGGAAGGCATCCAGCGAGGCGTAATCCCAGCTGCCGCCCATCTCGACCAGCGCCCCGGAATATTTGTAGTCCGCGTGGCGGCCCATGGCCGCGCCGACGACGTCCCAAAGATTGGGGCCGATCTTGTGGGCGCCGCCGTCTTCGACGGTGTGGCAGGCCCTGCACTTCTTGAACGCTTTTGCGCCGGCAGCGAGATCGGCGGCGGCAATGGCGGCGATCAGGGGCGAAGCGGCTTCGGCTGCCGCCTCGACAACCTCCTCGACCACCTCCTCGACGACGGCCTCGGCAACATCCGCGGCTTCCTCGACCGCGGTCTCCACCGCCTCGGCGGCCTCCGCCACGGCCTCGACGGCCTCGGCGACCTCGTCGGCCTCCGGCTCAGCCTCGGCGACCGGCTCGGCCACGTCCTCCTCCTCCTCGCCGCCGACCAGATAAGCGGGCTCGCTCTCCGCGTGCTCGCCCCCGGTCGTCAATTCAACGACGAAGGACAGTCCGAGCGCCAACAACACGGCCATCAGGATGGCCCCGATAATCTTGTTGATCTCAAAGCCTGACATGCTCACCCCGGCAATGCAAAACGGCGCCAATCCGCGCCGGCGGGAAGGTACGGCTTTGCCCGCGGAGCCGCAACACCTATAAGCTTCAGCCAGCCATGACCGACAGCAATGCCGCCATCGTATTGATCCCCGCCCGCCTGGCCTCGACGCGCCTGCCGCGCAAGGTGCTGGCCGATATTGGCGGCGTGCCGATGATCGTGCAGGTCTGGCGCCGCGCCATGGAAGCGGAGGTGGGCCGGGTCGTGGTCGCCTGCGCCGAGGCGGAGGTGGCGGCGGCTGTCGAGGCCGCGGGCGGCGTGGCGCGCCTGACCCGCCCCGACCATCCCTCGGGCTCGGACCGCATCCAGGAAGCGCTGCAGGCCGAGGACCCGGATGGCGACTGCGACATCGTGGTGAACCTGCAAGGCGACCTGCCGACCATCGATCCGCAACAGATTCGCGCCGCCGTCGGCCTGCTCGACGACCCGGCGGTGGATATCGGCACGGTGGCCTGCGAGATCACGGACGAGGACGAGCGCCACAATCCCAATGTGGTGAAGATCATCACCGGCTTCGCCGCCGGCGCCAGGCACGCCCGCGCGCTTGCCTTCACCCGCACCACGGCGCCCTGGGGCGAGGGACCACACTACCACCACATCGGCCTCTATGCCTATCGCCGGGCCGCTCTCGAGCGTTTCGTCGCCCTGCCGCCGAGCCCGCTGGAGCGCCGCGAAAAGCTGGAGCAGTTGCGCGCCCTCGATGCCGGCATGCGCATCGACGTGGCGCTGGTCGATACCGTGCCGCTGGGCGTCGATGCCGAGGATGAATTGCAACGCGCCCGCGCCATGCTGGGCGGGGAGAGGAAGCCGTGAGCAGCGAGACACCGCGCATTACCTTTCAGGGCCAGGCCGGCGCCTATTC
>CAZVDW010000588.1:0-2870 GCA_964625645.1 uncultured Rhodospirillaceae bacterium | reverse complement strand
TCGGCTACAGCCCGATCTGGTTCGGCATTCTGTTCTGCATGAACATGCAGATCAGCTACCTCACCCCCCCCTTCGGCCCCGCCGCCTTCTACCTCAAGGGGGTGGCCCCCCCCGGCATAGAGCTCGGCCACATCTACAACGCCATGTGGCCCTTCATCGCCCTGCAAGCCTGCGGCCTGGCCCTGGTGCTGCTGTTCCCGGAGATCGCGCTGTGGCTGCCGGAACAGCTCCAGGACTAATCGACCTGGCGACAGGAAATTCGGATTCAATCCCGAGCATTCGCGAAATCCGTCAGAAAGGCCATCAGATTGTCCGCCAGCTCCGGGCAGAGATAGCCACCCTCCTGAATGATCAGGGTCGGCATGTGCAGCCGGGAGATTTCAGCGCCGATATGGGTAAAGCCGTCCGTCGTTACCTTGAGCACTCCCAAGGGGTCGTTTTCCTGAGCGTCCAGGCCCAACGAGACCAAGAGCAGCAACGGTGCAAAGCGGCGGATGGCGGCCAGCGCCACGGTCAAGGCCTCGAGAAACACCGCATCGCCGCTGCCCGGCGCCAAGGGCAGGTTCAGATTGTAGCCATGCCCGTCGCCGTCGCCGCGCTCATGGGCATAGCCCGAGAAGAACGGGTAGAAGCTCGCCGGATCGGCATGGATCGAGGCGAAGAAGACGTCCGATCGGTCATAGAAGATGCCTTGCGTGCCGTTGCCGTGGTGCACATCGACGTCGAGGATCGCCACCCGCTCACGATGCCGGCGCAGATATTGGGCGGCGATGGCGACGTTGTTGAGAAAGCAGAAGCCGCCGGCGATATCGCCATAGGCGTGATGCCCGGGCGGGCGGCACAGCGCGTAAGCCGCCTGCGCCCCCTCGATCACCGCGTCCGCCGCCGTCAGCGCCACCTGGGCGCTGGCATGGGCCGCCTGCCAGGTGCCCGCGCCGATCGGGCAGGCGGTATCGGCCATGTGATAGCCGGCCAGGCCGACAATGCCCTCGGGCCGCGTCAGCACGTTGCGGCCCGGATGCGCGTTGGCGATGATCTCCGGGCCCGTGTCCGGCTGCGCCGTCCAGGCGGCATGCCCATGCATGAGAAAATCCAGATAGTCCGGCGAATGTATGGCCGCCAGCGGCCCCAGGCCGTGATCACGCGGCCCGGTATCTTCATGGCCGGCCTGATGCAAGGCCTTGATGAGACGGTCCGCGTGCTCGGGACATTCGGCACTGGGCACGATCCGGCCGCGGGAGATATAGCCGCTCGGGTCGTGTCGGCGGTGCTGGTCGCTATAGACGATATGCATTTTGCAACGCCGGCTTTGCCGCATAGGGTGCGATTTTCAGGGATACGATACCCTGTCTAGCGCATTTTCAAAGCGACTCCGTTCGCGATATGTCCGCCGCGATAAAAGGAGACGCCATATCCCCTTATAGGGCCCCTTATGGCGCTCTAACAGCCCAGCGCGGCGGCCAGGCCGGCGCCGCCCAGCACCGAGCTTGCGCCGAGGACCGTCACGGCGGCCAGGATGGCGACAGTCTTCAGGCTCTTGGTTGAAGTCGTAAACATGGTACCGCTCCTTTTGTGGTGGTGTCACGCCACCTCAATCCCGCACGCCCAATGTGCTCACGCGTCCGGTCGCGGCGCTGTGCCCGCCATCACGAAAGCCATCGAAACTTGGCTCTCGCCAAGCCGGTTTCGCTGCCGCCCCCTTTCCGCTATCGTTCCGCTAATGCCGATCGGCCAGCAATGGCCGGCGCACAACACGACCAGGGAGGAAGGACATGCGTACCAATCGTTTTGTGGCCTTGACGGCGGCGGCACTCGTGGCGCTGTCGGGGAGCGCTTTCGCGCAGTACTACGAGGGAGTCGATTCGGGTTTTCCGGCGGCGGGGGGGGATGCCAGCGTGCTGCCCGCCGGCTCGACGCTGATGCGGCTGTTCGACGGCGGTTGCATTCTCACCGAAGGCGTCGCTGCCGGCCATGACGGCTACATGTATTTCAGCGACATCACCTTCACCAAGTTCTGCCCCGACCCGTCGGGCCTCTATGCCCAGGCCGGCAATATCTGGCGTTACGATCCGGCCAGTGGCGAGACCACCATCTTCCGCTCGCCCTCGGGCATGTCGAACGGCATCAAGTTCGACCGCGACGGCAACATGCTCGCGGCGCTCGGCGCCGACTATGGCGGGCGCATGCTGATCAAGACCGACATGTCCAACGGCAAGAGCTACATCCTGTCGGGCACCTACAACGGCGAGTCCTACAACGCGCTCAACGACATCTCGATCGACGAGCAGGGCCGCATCTACGTCTCCGACCCGCGCTATCTCGGCCACGAGCCGGTGTTCCAGCCGGGTTTCGCCGTCTATCGCCTGGATCCGGACGGCTCGGTCGACCGCATCGTCACCAATGGCGGCAAGACCAACGGCGTGCTGGTCTCGCCCGACCAGAGCACCCTGTATGTGGTGAGCAACGACAATGGCTGGCTCGGCTTCATGCAGCTCGACGAGACCGACCAGGGCCCCATCGTCAGCGCCCATATGCTGCAGGCCTATGACCTGGCCGCAGACGGCACGGTGAGCAACCGCCGTGTGGTCATCGACTATTCGACGGTCTATCCCGGCCAGCCCTGCAGCGGACCCGACGGCATCGTCGCCGACGTCGATGGCAACCTCTATCTCGCCGAGCGCTGCGAGCATCGCCCGGGCATCGCCGTGCGCGATTCCAATGGCAGCGAGCTTGCCTTCATCTCGACGGGCGAGGAAATGCCCACCAATGTCGGCTTCGGCCGCGGCGACGAGTCCGACGTGCTCTACGTCACCTCGGGCAAGAGCCTCTACAAGATCAAGATGGCGAAGGCCGGCTACCAGCTGCCGTAA
>CAZVDW010000587.1:0-3623 GCA_964625645.1 uncultured Rhodospirillaceae bacterium | reverse complement strand
AGTCGGTATCATCCCTGGTCTCCGTCTGCGCCCGCCAAAATGAAAGAATAACCGCGTCGTTTACCTCAGCTTCGTTGTCACCGTTTCGCGCCTTGAGGAACGATACGATTTGCTCAAACTTGCCTTGCTCCTGGGCTGGCCGTAAATGATCGCTAAGATAATCATAGAACTGGCGTGAAACCTGGTTGGCGGTGTCGCTCACCGCCTTTTGTCGATCCGCATTATCCAGCATTGCCGAGAAGGCATCCTCAGCGGCGTTATAGCCGACAGTTTCCAAGAGAAAATACATCAGCGCCGAAAGAATCGGCATGCGCGCAAACGGCACGTTGAACTGACCATCTTCATAGCTGATGACGACGCCATCGGTGGTAACCTCGAAGCCAGCGCGGCGCCAGCCCCGCCTCTCCATCTGGTGCGCGATCAAGCCGCGAAAGGCGCTCGACGAAGCGCGGCTGCCGGAGAAGAAGAACGCTTCCCAACCATCTTCGCCGCTTGCATCGGCGATATTCACCAGATGGCAAAGCTGCAGAACCAGCATGGCGTAGTTGCGGCAGGCCACGGCCTTGGCCAAGTCCCGCGTAACGCCGTGAGGAAACATCAGTTCGCCATCCGCCGCCGTCGCCTCGGCGGCATTGCGAAATGCCGCAAGCAGGGCATCGCTCAGTCCCGCCGCGAACGCGTGCCGCTTGGCGTCTTGCGCATCCATTTGCGATAGCCTCCCGACCACACTTCCTTTCTATACCGCTTATGCAGATACTTGACCCGTTTTACATAACTCCGCGTCGACGGAATGACCCGTGCGCGCGGCAAATCACCGACTGCCGAGCCACCATTATAATAGGACAGCGCCAGATCCACGCGGCCATGGTACCGCGCGATCAGGCGACGAAGGAAGTGAATGCCGAGCCTTATGTTGACGCGTGGCTGCCACAGGAGATCCGCTTCGACGCCATAATCGACCCGTGCCGTGGCAGGCATGATTTGCATCACGCCGCGCGCGCCCTTGTGGCTGAGCGCCCGCGGGTCGAAATTCGATTCCGCATGGGCCACGGCCAGCGCAAGGGCGACCGGCAGGCCGAGATCGAGCGCTTCCTTGACCACCATCGTGCGGATCGCGTCCGGCCCGGGTCCGTTCTTGGCCCTGGCTTGATGAACCGCCACCGCGGCAATGAGGACCGCGCCCAGAGCCGCAGCCGCCGCAATCCTCAAGGCAAGGTTAGCGCGCATGGGCCTCAGCCTTCATGCCAGATAGAGATCAGGGTAAAATCGTCGAGCGTGCCCCGCGTCTGGATTAGGCGCATCTCCAGCGTATCGTCGAAATCATCCAGCGTGCCGCCGAACTGGGGCCGCTCTGAGCGGAGCACCGCGGTGCCGATAGTGTCTGTGCGGTCGACTGGCTGGACAGAGGCGAGCGGTGTGCCATCGCGCTGGGAAGCGTCTGCTCCGTAATCGACATGGCGTGTGCGCGCCGGCTGCCAGCCCTCGTCGGGCGCCTCGGCCAAGGCCCAAACTGTCGCCTGCTCAGCGTAGCGCTTCTGCCATCTAAGCACGGCCTCGACATATTTGCGCGTTGCAGGCAAGGGCTCCATGTCGGAACGTGTGCGCATGACGCTGCCGCCATTATAGTGCGACAACGCCAGATCCCAGCGGCCATTGTAGCGTGAAATCAGTTGCTCCAGATAATCAATACCGAGCTGCACGTTGAGGCGCGCATTCCACAATTCATCGGCTTGCACGCCGTACTCGCCCATCGCCGTCGCCGGCATGATCTGCATTACGCCGCGCGCACCGGCGGTGCTAAGCGCCTTCGGCTGGAAGTCGGATTCGACTTTTGCCACGGCCATAGCAAGAGAAGGCGGTACATGACTGTTCATCGCCTCCTCGACAACCAAACGACGCACATCGGCGCGTGTCGATGCTTCAGCAGGGCTGAACATTACCAGGCTGAGCGCCGCAATCATCAGCGCCGCCAGCATCGGCGGGAGATACCCGCCGCGAGGGCTAGTGCGAAACAGCGAGAAATACTTCATGGGTCCCGTTCCTCCAGGGTTTGCAGCCAGCGCGCATCGAGCGTGGTGACTTCCAGATCGGCGGTGGCGATCATCTCGCGCACGTCCATGGCATCAGCTATGGAAAGATCAGGGGCAATCGCCAGCACTCGGCGACCGCCCGCCACAAGCGCCGCCGGCTCGAGGGGCCGGAGCGCACCGTCATAAAAGCGCCCGCGCCAATGGATGATCACCGCATCGGCGCCCACGGCCCGCGTGGAAGCGGATTCGATCCCAATAGTGGCGGGAATGGCGAGCCGAATGCCCTCCTCAAGGCCCAGCGCGCGGGCACTTTGGGCCTGCATGGCCGATCCCATGGAGAGCATCGCCAGCACCATGATGCTGAAAAACGCCATGGCCAGCGCCAGGGCGATCTCGGTCATCGCGTTCGATTGATACTCGGAATGCATGCCATTTTCTCTTGCCGGATAGCGCGCAATTCAACCGCGCTCTATTCGAAGTTTGTTGCCTACTTCCATATATGGAGAGGGGTGGGCAGCTTTTTACGGAGCCGGGCCTACTCCTCACTCCACCACATTGATTACCGTGCTCGCCTCGGTCATGGCCACGCCTGTAAGGGCGCGGAACAGGCCGGGTAATTCGTGTTGCATGCGCGTCGGAAGGGGCGCGAACTCATCTTGGTCGAACTCGGGTGGCAAACGGTCGGCGACGTCGCTGCCGAGAGCGAAGCATTTGACCAGCTCCTTGCCGGAGGGCGGCAATATTTTGAAGTCGAACGGGAAGCGCTGCCCCGGGATAGTGTGCGGCCGCCCGCCCTCGATTTTCGCTTCCCTCTGGCGGGGATTCGGAAATATCTGAAATACCTTGCCGTCCTGCTGTAGATAGTAGCAGTGCAACCAAATGTCCCGATCCGACTGAACAATAAGGTTCATTTTCTGGCCCACCCGGTAGACGGGATCATGGCCATTGTCGGTAGTGAGGGTGAAACTGATCGGCCCGAGGCCGTCCTTGCGGCGCCAGACGCCGAAATCCCCCTTGGGCCGGAGTGCGACATTGCCGATATCGGACTCGAACACACCGCCCTTCCAGCCGACAGAGCCGCCGCCCGGCGCAGTCAAGGACAGACGCACATCGATGATTGCGCCTTGAAGCCAATAGGTGCCGGTCAAGGTATAGGCACCTTCGTTGGCACCGAGATTTTCGTCCTTGAGGTTACTTTCGGGCGCATCGATGCCGCGCATGGCGTTTAACTGGTCCGCGTTTAGTTCGACGCGCTCGACACGGATATTCTTGCCTGACAGGACATTCGCATATTGCGCCTTGAATGCGACGGAGAGGCTATCTTCCAGGAAAAAGGAGAAATCCGTCAATTGACCGCTCGTCTCATAACGAATGCCGCCCAAGCGTAGTATTCTGAGGTCGCGGGCGCCCGTTGCGAGCACGCGGACGGCTTCACCCACGGCAACGTCTAACGTGTGTGCATTGAGATCTCGCTCGTATTCGGGACGCCAAGGTAGGCGTCGGGGCGCGGCTTGGGCGACCGTTGTGCCATGCGAGTTTACGGCCTCGTACGAGATCGTCAGTTCCACGTTGCTGATCCGCTCGATCCGGCCG
>CAZVDW010000586.1:0-3261 GCA_964625645.1 uncultured Rhodospirillaceae bacterium | reverse complement strand
ACCAATATGCCGAGCGAGGCGCCGGCCTGGATGACGCCCGTGACCATGCGTTTGTCGTAGCCACGCCGCAGCAACTCCGGCAGCGCGATGGTAGCGCCGATCGCCATGCCCGCGACCGAGAGGCCGTTCATGGCCGAGATCAGCACCATGAGCCCGATGGTGCCGATGGCAAGGCCGCCGTTGAGCGAGCCCATCCAGACGTGGAACATCTGGTAGAGATCGTCGGCCATGCGCGATTCCGACAGGATGTAGCCCATGTAGATGAACATCGGCAGGGTCAGCAGCGGATACCACTTCATCAGCTTCATGGCCGCCGAGAAGGCGATCTCGGAGCCGCCCGTGCCCCAGAGCAAGAGCGACGAGACCACGGCGACGAAGCCGATGGCGGCGAAGACGCGCTGGCCGGTCATGAGCATGAGCATCATGGAGGCGAACATCAGCAGCGCGATCATCTCGTAGGACATCAGAGATCCTCGCCGCGGATCTTGGCGATATCCTTGCACAGGATCGCAATGCCTTGCAGCAGCATCATGAAGATGGCGACGCACATGATGATCTTGATCGGCGCCATGTAGGGGCGCCAGGCGGAATAGCTGCGCTCGCCATATTCCAGCGCATAGGCGGTGCTGGAGAAGCCGCCGTAAAGCAGAATGCAGAGGTAGAAGATCAACGTCAGCACGGTGAAGGCATCGACCCAGGCCTTGGTGCGCTCGGACCAGCCGCCATAGAACAGGTCCATGCGCACGTTGGAGCCGAGCTGCAGCGAATAGGGCCCGCCCAACAGGTAGTAGGCGACCATGGTGAACTGGGCCATCTCCAGGGTCCACAGCGATGGCAGAAAGAAGGTCTTGGAGATGGACGACCACAGCAATATGCCCATCATGACGAAGATCAGATACATCGCCACGCGGCCGATGCGCCGATTCGCGGCCTCGACGATCTTCACGTAATGGCGGATGAACGGCGGCATGCTCAGGCCCTCACGCCGCCTTGCGCCGGCAGGCTGCCAGGGCATCCTGCAGCAGCTCGGCCAGGATCGCCGCAACCCGCGCCTGCCCGGTGGCGTCGGTGAGCAGATCGTTGCGGACCTCGAGCATGACGTTCAACAGGCCGAGCGGCAGGCCATGGCGCCTGAGCGTGTAGGTGACGCCGTCGTCCGGGCCATAAGGCTCGTTGCGCGCCATATGCAGCGCCCCCGGTGCCTGTGCCAGCACAGCATCGGCGAGGCGGCTGTCGCTGTCGTGCAGGACGCCGAGCTCCATCGGCCGCTCCTCACCGAGATATGTCGGCGTGAACGAATGCACCATGACCAGCGCAGGCGGCCGGCCCTCTCCCAGGCGCCGCGTGATCGCGCCCGAGACAACCGCGTGAAAGGGAGCATGCACAGCCACCTCCCGGACCGCACGCGCCATCGCATCGAGGCCCCGATTGCCGGGAATCGCCTGTCCCTCGCCGTGTTCGACTATCGCATCCAGGGCCTCCGGATCACGGTTGCAATCGTGCACGAGCCGCGATAGGCGCGGCGCGACCAGCGGGGCATCGAAAATGCCGGAAAGCGCTGAGGCAACGCCCAACGCGCCCAGGTCCCAGGCGACATGGCTTGCCAGCACGCTCGCCGACAGCCCGAGATCGCCCAGCGCCGCCGGAATGACGTTCGAGGCATGCTCGCAGGTGAAGATGACACTGCCTTGCCCATCGCGATTCGTGATCTCGACGGCGAGCCCCTCGTCCGCGGCGAGCAGAGACGATCCGGTGTGGGAGACGACAGACATCTGAATAGGATTGTTCATAAGTAAATTGGCTGTCAATATCATTTCAGACGGATTTGTAAACGAGGGACGGATTTGGCCGGATCGCAGGACACCATCGAAGGCCAGCTGCAGTCGCACTTCGAGAGCTTCACCCGGGCCGAGCGCCAGCTCGCGAACGCGTTGCGGGAGGACTATCCGCTGTCCGGGCTGGTCTCGATCACGGCCGTGGCGCAAAGTGCCGGCGTCTCCGCGCCGACCGTCGTGCGCATGGTGCAGAAGCTCGGTTTCGAGGGCTTCGGCGATTTTCAGGAGGCGTTACGGGCGGAGCTTTCGGCGCGTATCTCCGATCCCATCCGCAAGCGCGAGAGCTGGGCCGCGGATGCGCCCGGCTCGCACGTGCTCAACCGCTTCACCGATGCCGTGACCGCCAATCTGCGCCAGACCCTGAGCCAGATCGACCCCGAGACCTTCGATGCCGCCGCCGCCCTGCTCGGCGATGCCGAGCGCAAGCTGTTCATCGTCGGCGGCCGCATCACCAAGGCGCTCGCCGATTATCTCTTCACCCATTTGCAGATCATCCGCCCCGACGTCACCCAGCTCGGCACCGCCCCGGGGGTATGGCCGCACTACCTGCTCGACATGCGCCCCGGCGATACCGTCGTGGTGTTCGACATTCGCCGCTACGAGAACGTTCTGCTACGCCTCGCCGACCTGGCACAGGGCCGCGGCGCCGAGATCATCCTGTTCACCGACCAATGGGGCTCGCCGGTGGCGAAATTCGCCCGCCACCGCTTCAATTGCCGGGTCGAGGTACCATCGGCCTGGGACTCCTCGGTGACCATCCTGCTCATCCTCGAGGCGTTGATCGCCGCGGTGCAGGAGCTGGATTGGGAAGGCAGCAAGTCCCGCGTCGAGGAGCTCGAGGAGATTTTCGACCAGACCAGGCTGTTCCGGAAGTTTATCTAGAGCATTATCCGGGCCTAGGCCCTAACATGGCGGGCCAGAGACAAAGCCGAGGCAAAAATGGCCAGGAATTCGACCATCAGGGGCTCGCTGCGACGGGTCACGGCCATCTCGACGGGACTGGCGCTGCTGTTGGCCGCGGCGGCCCATATCCTCTACGACTACCATACCTATCGCGGCTATATGGTGCGCAACCTGCATGCCTTGTCCGGAGTCGTCGCCAACAGCAGTGTCGGTGCCCTGAGCATAGAGGACACGCTGACGGCGCAGGAGATTCTGGGCTCCATGGAAGGGCATCCGCGCATCGTCAGCGCCTGCCTCTATGACGGAGACGGCAAGCTGTTCTCGGAATATCAGCGCGAAGACGGCAGCGGCGACGCCTGCCTGGCCGGCGCGCCCAATCACGGCCACGCGTTTCTGAGCACCTTGGTCGGCCTCATGGGCCCGGTCGAGTTCGAAGGCGAGATGATCGGCGAGCTCTACATTGCGTCCGACCTTGTCGAGCTCGAGCGCCGCATCGAGACCTTCTTCGCCATGGTGCTGTTGA
>CAZVDW010000585.1:0-2197 GCA_964625645.1 uncultured Rhodospirillaceae bacterium | reverse complement strand
TCAGCATGGCATAGGCCAGCGACAGCATGGCGTTCACGGGGTCGGTCGGAGGCCGGCGGTTTCGAGACTCGAAACGAAACGGAACCAAATCATCCTTGCCGGCGATGGTCCGACTGTTCGTTGGTGGCGAGAGCAGGCCGGCATAGGCGCGAAAATATACCGCCGCGGCATCGCCTTCGATGCCCAGCAGCTCGGGTATGGTCTTCGCGCCGCCCGTCGCCTTGCGCGCCGCGCCGAGCCGATCGAGCGCGGCTTTGCGGGCATCTTCATCGCCGCGCCAGTTACGCCGCAGAATGGTTCGTTGGTTGACGATCTTGGCGGCAACGAGGTCGCGCGAGAAGCGCAGGCAAAAGGTATCGTCGAAGCTCGAACGGTACTGCGCCGTGCGGACCTCAACGTTGCGGTGGCCAATGCCGTGGGCCACTCCCCGGAACCATCCACCGTGACTGTGGAAGGTAACAGGGATCTCGCGTTCGAGCAGAGCAGTGAGCGCGGGGGTCGTGATTGCGACATTGCCGAACAGCGCAACGTCCGAAATATCGATCAGGCGGACCCTCGTCTCTCCCTGCTCTTCATCGTCAATCTTGAGAGTGTCGCCGGCCTTCTTGATGCGCGCTCGATGCGATTGGACGACCAACGGAAGCGCCTCGTCGGCGGCTACCGCGATGGCACGCGGGGCCAGTGCCGATCCACTCAATGCACCTATTTCGTCCGGAAGGCACACCGCTACCAAGGCGCAACGGGGACACTTCGGACTATCCTCCAAAGGCCTCGGAATCCGGCCTTGGGCGACGCTTAGGCGCAGGCCGTTGACGGCGTCTCGGGCGGCAGTACGCAGGGTTTCGTCGAGCGCCACGTGAACACGATCACGGCTCTCGGCATAGTAGATCGCGCCCCCTTCTACCCGATAGCCATGCTCTTCGAGCAGCATGGCCTGCAGACATACCTGGACACGCTCGGGCTCGTAGGCACCTTGGGCTAGGTGAGGGCGCTTTCCGCGCTTGTAGTCGATCGGTGTGACGCCACCGTCTATGGCCTCGGCTAGGTCGATCTTGGCGATCACCCCAAGTGCCTCGGAAGACAATGTAAGCGAGCGACTGACGACCTTCGCTTCGTCGGCTTCGAGCGTCTCTGGCGCCGGCAGCGGAGCGTTCGGGCGATCGACCCGGGTATGGACGCGCCGGCCCTCGACCGTGTCGCCGCTCTCCGCCCACTCGGCCTGGGTCCACATGAGGTAGGCGAGGCGGGGACAATAGACGAACTCGTTCACCATGCGCGCGGGCACGAGCGGCGTGTCGGTGGTCATAGACGGGGCCGGGAGATGGAGATCGAACTGCTCGTTGACGAGCATCGGCGCCCTCAATCTGCGGCGGCAAACAGGCCGAGCCCATAATGGCAAGCGAAGCCCAGGGCGAGTGGTCCGACAACTGGCTCCGCGAACGTCAGAGTGGCAAAGCACCCCAACGTATCCGGTTGCGATAGGCCGTGGCGAGACCGGACACGGCGAAACTTAGCCGCGCGCTTCGACAGGGCTATTTGGTCAGGAATAGTCACGTTGGCCACGGCTGGGAAATTGCCCCTTCGCTCGATCTCGCGTGTGATCTGCTCAACAACACCAAAACTCCGTTTGGCATGCCAAGGCATGAGGTAGGGAGTGACGCTGGTTCGCGTCCGCGATGGTCGCAGTAAAGCTGACACGCCCCCGAAAGCTCCCGGAGAGGCAATGTCCTCGAGTGCCAAGCGCCATTCCTTACGTCCTCTGTCGCCTTCCTTGTCGGCCCGGCCGTGAGCGAGCCACAGCCTGGTCAGGCGATCGAGGCGGCGGCGCGCCTCCCCAGAGAAACCATGCCTGCAATAGACAATCAAATGGTCGATCAGGCCATCACCATCGGCGTCCTCAGGCAGAAAGAAGGCGTGGGCATGGGCGGGATCATCGCGCCTGGGCCCGGCAGCATCGCGACCGGAAAACTCCGGTGGCGGATCGCCGGTTCCCGACATTAGTGCCCATCGCGCGATCTCACCGATTCGGAGCGTCTCTTCGATGTGTGGTTGCGGCCGTCCTGCCAGGACAAATCGCGCGACTTCAGGTTGGCCGGGTTGCTCTGCAGGAGCCAACGCCGCGCGCGGTCGGTAAGGTGGGATCGGACTAACGGACGGTCGGTCATACACAATCGTTTGGATCGGTGGTGGGTTCGAC
>CAZVDW010000584.1:0-1783 GCA_964625645.1 uncultured Rhodospirillaceae bacterium | reverse complement strand
CGAGCTTGATCAGCATCGGCAGGTTGACCCCGGCGATCACCTCAACGCGCTCCTCGTCCATGATGGAGATGGCGAGGTTGGACGGCGTGCCGCCGAACATGTCGGTCAGCACCACCACGCCATCGCCCTGGTCGACCGCGGCCACGGCATCGATGATCTCCGTGCGCCGCAGCTCCATGTCGTCGTCGGGGCCGATGCAGATGCTGCGCATGGCCTCCTGCTGGCCCACCACGTGCTCGGTGGCGGCCACGAACTCTTCGGCCAGGCGGCCGTGGGTGACGAGTACGATACCGATCATCAGTCCGCTGTTCCTTGCTGTCACGGCGTTATACTCGATTTAGTGCGAAGGCTGCTGCCTATCGACATCGCGGTGGCCAATTTGTACGGCAACCGCGGCTTCGCCGAGCCGCGCGGCCAGGCGCTCCGCAACCGCTACCGAGCGATGCCGGCCACCGGTACAACCGATGGCAAGGGTGAGGTAGCTCTTGCCCTCGGCGGCATAGCGCGGCAGCAACGGCAGCAGCCAGGCCAGCAGGGACTCGAAGAACGGCGCGAAGGCGTCGTCCGCCGCGACGTAATCGGCAACCCCGGCATCGCGGCCGGTCAGGGGCTTCAAATCCGGCACGTAATGGGGGTTGCGCAGGAAGCGCACGTCGAAAACCAGGTCCGCCTCGCGCGGCAAGCCGTGGCGAAAGGCGAAGGAGGTCACGAAAACCCGCAATCCGGCCGCCTCGTCGAGCGCGAAATGGCCGACCAGCAGGCGCCGCAGCTCGGGCTGGCTGAGCCGCGAGGTGTCGAGCGCCAGGTCGGCGCGGGCGCGCACCGGATACATCAGGCTGCGCTCGTGGCGGATGCCGTCGCTGACCGGCCTGTCGTCGGCCAGGGGATGGGGCCGGCGGGTCTCGGTGAAGCGCCGGCGCAGCACGTCGTCGTCGCAATCGAGGAAGAGCAGGCGGCTGTCGAGCTCGGGGTGGGCGGCCAGGGCATCGAGCTCGGCGAACAGGGACTCGATGCGGAAATCGCGGGTGCGCACATCGATGCCGACCGCCAGCGCGGTGGTCGCCGGCAGCAGATTGTTGACCATGCCGAGGGGCAGGTTGTCGACGACCTCGTAGCCGAGATCCTCCAGGGTCTTGAGCGCCGTGGTCTTGCCGGCCCCCGACAGCCCGGTGACCAGAATCACGCGCCCGGCGCTCATGATACCGCCTCGCCGAGGGCGCCGGCCACTGCGCCGCCTTCGAGCACCGTCCTCAGCGCCAGGCGCACGCGGGCGCCGGCCGAGGCCTCGAAGGCGGCGAGGGCAATGGCCGGCACGGCAATGCCCCGGAGCGTGCGCAGAGTCGGCTCGGGCAGGCGCTCTGTCGGCATATCGCCCAGCCTGACCACGAGCCGGATGGCGATATCGCTGGCGTGGCCAAGGCGCAGGATGCCGATGCCGCGGACCTCGATAAGGCCGGCCAGGGGCGCCGGCACGCTGGCGAATAGTGCCTCGCCGCGGCGTTCCAGGCGCACCTGGTCGTCGGCGACCAATGTCGCGCCGGCATCGATCAGGCGCAGGGCCAGGTCGGACTTGCCGCTGCCGGGCGCGCCCTCGATGAGCACGCCGGCACCGCCGATGGCGACGCAACTCGCGTGGATAGACGTCATGGGAGGAAGGCTGAGGCGCTTCGTCGCGCCTGTCAATTGCCTGGATTGGCCTCAGGCGGCGTCGTGGCTGGCGATGGGCTCCGCGAGCACGGCGAAGATGGCGTCGGCATTGTCGGCGCCGCGCAGCTTGGCGCAG
>CAZVDW010000583.1:0-3519 GCA_964625645.1 uncultured Rhodospirillaceae bacterium | reverse complement strand
TAATGGTGCGGATCGGACTCGCTGGAGCTCAAATAGTAAGTATGGCAGATGGGGCAGCGATCGAGGTCGAGGTCGCGCAGCATCTCGAGAAGCTGCTTGCGGTTGTCGACGGGCTTTTCCAGATGCGAGTAGTCGGCCTCGTAGTCGTCGTCCCGAAAAACGTCGTAGCTGTCCCCGGCGGGCTGCTTGCTGCAGAGCTCGCAGGACTGCCAACCGCTGGCCTTGGCCGCGGAGGGCTTGCCGGTTGATGCCATGGTCTCGGGCGCCTTTTGTTGGCCGGGGTCGGGGACATGGCCGCAATCGCGGCTGGCCACGCTGCCGAGCAGTATGTCGGTTTCGACGTGGCGATGAAAGAGGCAGGCTTCTCTGCCGTGGCCGCGGGGCAGTCGTGCACGGCTCTTAGACTCGGGCCTTTCCCTTCGTTTCAAAATCGTGATAGTGTCTACGCTAGGTGGTGCCTGGGAATGCGGATAAAAGCCGCGGCCTCGGCAACCCTGTTGCACGGAATAACAACAATAAGCGTACCGGCATCTCTGCTTCGGTCGACCGTGTCGCTCTGTCAGGGCGGCGTGTGGCGGCCATGTGCGATGACATCATGGATGGAGAAGTGACATGGCGATTTTTGATACCAACAACGTCGAGCAGCCTCCGGTCTCGTATCACCCGAATGAAACCCTGGCGGCAATGATTGCCGACGCCTGGCTGAGCGAAACCTTCAAGACGCACTTGCTGACCTTTTCGGACCCGGACGTGAAAGCCGAATGGACGGGCCCGGCGGATTATTCCAAGCAATACGCCATCTTCTACTCGAAGAAGGTCCACATCACGAAGCCCGTGGTGCTGTCCAAGACCCAGTATGATCTGGGCTATAGGAAGGCCGACGACGGCGAAGTGGTCTTCGTGCTGCCGGATGATCCCACCAACAAGGTCGAGACCATGGACCACGCGCTGGAGACCGCGCGCGTGCAGATGGCCGCCACCACCGCCGGCATGTGACGGAGCCGGTCTGATGGAATCCGTGAAGACGGAATGGGCGGCCGTTTCGCGCGAGCTGACGGTCGTGGCGCGGCAGACGGGCGAGGCTTGGCTGTTGCATGGGGGGGAGGGCGATGATGCGTCGCCCTTCCGGCAGGCGATGACGGGGGCGGGCAGCCGCGGCAGCACCATGGCGCTGCTCGACATGGCGCTCTCGGCGGGGTTTGGCGATGCCGCCGGCTACCGCGAGGCGGTGCCGATCACGCCGGTGCGCTATGCCTACGATCTCGTCGACGCCTATCACAACTCGCACATGACGACGCGAAACTATCGCCATGCCGCGGCGCGCTTCCGTGTGCTTGGGCGGCCGGAAGTCTCGGCCTATCTGGAGAAGCACGCGCGCGAGGAGACCGGCCATGACCGCCTGGCGCTCAAGGATCTGCGGGCGCTCGGCATTCCCGCCGAGCAGGTGGTCGAAAATCTCGTGCCGGAAGGCAAGCGCCCGCTCTGGCGGCGCTTCGACCGGCTTTCCTTCGCGGACTATCCGCTAGGCTGTATCGGCTTCTCGTACAGCTTCGAGCGCTTGGCCGCCTTCAAGAGCAAGGAGGATGTCGACACGGTGCGCGCCATCCTGCCGCCGGGCATCGACGCAACCCGCTTCCTGCGCGCCCACAGCAGCCTCGGCAGCGAGGTCGTCCACGCCGAGGATCTGATCGACTTTATCAGCAGCCTGCCGGCGGACGATCGCACGGCAATCGCCAAGGCCACCTATGGCACCGCGCTGCTGATGGGCGCGGGCAATCTCCACAATCGCCACAAGCCCGAGGCCGAGATGTGGTCCGAGATCGAGGCGGCGGCCGGCGAGCCGATACTGCTCGCCGCCTGACACTGCGCCTTGGTATCATACCAACCGCCTGAACTTCTGACTCAGGAATCGATTCCCAAGGCGAGGCGGATGTAATTCTTTCAAGCAACTGATTCGCTGAGGAGAATCGATATGGCTGGGGCGATTACGCGAACCGAGCTTTCGGCCGAGGCGTTGCGCGAGACGAAGGACAGCCGTCAAATACGGCGACAGTTTACTTAAATCATATTATTAAGTAAACTGTCGCCGTATTTTTCCGCTCAGGCTGGTCGCCGGCAGCGGCGTCGTCGCCATCGGGCTATGGACGATCTTTTCACACTTTTCAGGCGCTTAGAAAGTCGCTGACAGGTTTACGTCTCTGCCGGCGCCGGCGCCGGCGGGGATATCGAACCAGAAGGTGCTGCCGACACCCGGTTCGCTTTCGAAACCCATGCGCCCACCCATCAACTCGACCAGATGCCGGCTGATCGAGAGGCCGATGCCGGTGCCCTCGATGGCGCCCATCTCCGCGCCCAGGCGAGAGAACGGCTGGAACACCTCGGCTTGGCGCTCCGGCGCGATGCCCTTTCCGCTGTCGCTGACGCTGATGCGCACCATGGCGCCGTCGCCGGGCTCTGCGCTGACCGTGACCGTGCCGCCGTCGCGATTGTACTTGACGGCATTCGAGAGCAGGTTGAGCAGCACCTGTTTCAGGCGTCCGGGGTCCGCCTCGACACGCAGGCCCGCGTCGGCGGCGATCTCATGGCTCATGGTGACGGCGCGGCTGTTCGCCAGCGGCCGTATCATGGCCAGGCATTCGCCGACGAGCTGGCCCGCTTCGATCTCGGCCATGATCAGCTCCAGTTTTCCGGCATCGATCGATGACAGGTCGAGCACGCTGTTCACCAGCTCCAGAAGCTGCTTGCAGGCATCGAGTATGTGTTCCACCCCTTTCCGGTCGTCGCCACTCAGCGGCGGCTCGGCGTAATCCCTGAGCAACTGCGCGAAGCCGGAAACCGCATTCAGCGGCGTGCGCAACTCATGGCTCATGGAGGCGAGAAACTCGGACTTGGCGCGATTGGCCGCCTCTGCCACCGCGCGGGCCTGCTCGGCCTCGATCGCCGAGAGGCGCAACGCTTCCGAGGCCTTCTTCTCGAGCACGATGAGTATCGCCGTGACCCAGATCGCGACGATCGCGATGGCGCGATTGGCTAGCACCATCCAGGGAATGCCGCCAGGCTCCGACATCACGTAGCCGAAGATCGTGAGCGCCGTGCCGATGGCGGCGAGGGCAATGACAGGGCCGATCTTCGGAAACCAGACGCCGAGCAGCACCAGGGCGATATAAGGGACGCCGGCGGCGACACCGAGCGGCAGCGAGAGATCGAAAAAGAGCACCGCCCCGGCGATCAGCGCCGCCAGCAGGTAGAGGATGGTGGTGTTCGGGTGCGTGGACAGGCTCAGCTTCACGACGTGGCGTTCGCTTCCATTTGACACCCTGCCCCAAAGGTATTGTTGCGACCCGCGGTCGCGGAAGACGCCGCATCACAGCAGCCGATGGCCGCGGCACCCCGACTGTGCACGAAGCCCGTTCGATTCACAACAATTCGAGATTACAACTAGGTGGCTGGCCCCTCAGGTCAAGCTTTTAAAACTTGTCAGTGGCCATGCGTGTTGATCATGGCTTGGTATTAGCCTGC
>CAZVDW010000582.1:0-8380 GCA_964625645.1 uncultured Rhodospirillaceae bacterium | reverse complement strand
CGGCACGCCGCGCCGCGCGTGGCCAGAGCTCGGCCGGCCGGCTCATCGGCCGCGCCCCGACGTCGTGCAGGCCGCCGTGGAAAAGGCACCGCTCGGACACAGCACGGCGGCGCCGTAGCCAACTGGCGCGCCGCCGTCCTTGGCCGCCGCCAACAGGGCAGGCAAGGCGGCACCGGCGCCCTGCGCGGCGATGCCCAGCACGATGTCGCCATCGCGCAGCAGCAGCGGCCCGGCGCCACCCAACCACGGCCCGGCGCTTGGGCCGGCCAGGAACACGCCCGTCGTCTCGGCCATGCGGGCACTGCCGAAGGGTTTGCCCATGCCAAGCGCGCAGGCCACCCAAAGACCCTCGGCATCGGCAACCGTCAGGCCGACGCTGGCCGCTGCCGCGGCTTGCTCGATGGCCACCGCGGACTCGACGGTCAGAGCCTCCACCTGGCGGCTCTCCGGCCTGCGCCAGACAGCGCGAAAGCCGGCAAGGTCGCGGCGCTCCAGGGCCAGACCAGCCGCCGCCGCCCCGCGCGACAAGGCGCCGGCAACGCCGCCGGCATAAAAATCGCCGGCCCCGTTGCGCGCCAGCCTGCCGATGGTGGCGGATAATTCGAGCTGCGAGATCTCGCTCCCCGTCGTCAGCGGCGCGCCGTCGGCGAAAAAGATCGCCCGGACCGAGCGGTCGCCGCGCAGGCGCTCGGCGGCGGCCGCCAGATCGCCGGCAAGCCCGGCGTCGATCAGGCTGCCGAAGCGCGCGATACGCGCGGCAGGCTCGACCAATTGCCACCATTCCAGGCGGCCATATTGGCGCGACAAGGCGAACAGGCCACGCACGCTGCCGGGCACCATCGCCTTTGCCTGTTCGCCGGCGGCAGCGGCGGCGACGGGACGGAAATCGAGCACTTGGGTTTCCCCGGCAAGGGAATCATGGACAAGGCAGGCGCCACCGCCGCCAAGCCCGGCCGCCGCCGGATCGACCACCGCCAGAACCATGGCCGCGGCCACCGCGGCGTCGGCCGCCGTGCCGTCCAGCGCCAGGATATCGCGGGCGGCGAATGCCGCGCGGCCATCGGCGATGGAGACGAGGCCCTCGGGCGCCCCGCCCGCATAGGCGCCATAGCCGTTGTCGGCGGAGCCGCCGCAGCCAGCCACCGCCAGTGCCAACGCGACCGCCGCGGCAGGCGCGCAAAATCGGAGAAAGGTCCCATTCAACGGTTTTCTTTGACGGGATCGTGCACTAGCTTTGAGCGTCGCTCCCGGAGGAGAGCCCTTGGCATCTCGCATTTTTTCGCTGTTCCTCGTCGCTAGCCTGACGTGCTGGGAGTTCGCCGCCGCCGAGGCGAGGGCTCAAGGCTTGCCGCTTATCCGCGATTCCGAAATCGAAGATACCATCCGCTCCTGGGCCGATCCACTATTCACCGCCTCGCGCCTCGAGCCCGGTGCCATCCGTATCCTGATCGTCAACGACGAGTCCCTCAACGCTTTCGTTGCCGGTGGCCAGAATCTGTTCCTCAACACCGGCCTGCTGATTGCCGCCGACACGCCCGGCCAGGTCATCGGCGTGCTCGCCCATGAGACGGGGCATATCTCGGGCGGACATCTGGCGCGCACCGCCGACGCCATGCGCGAGGCCCAGACGACCGGCCTGTTCGCGACGCTTCTCGGCATCGGCCTGGTCGCCGTTGGCGCCGCGACAGGCGCCAATACGGGCGCCGCCGGCGGCGCCATGATCGCCAGCGGCCAGACAACGGCGATGCGAACCTTTCTTGCCTATAGCCGGGCCCAGGAGCGCTCCGCCGACCAGTCGGCGGTCAGCCTGCTCGACCGCCAACATATCTCCACCCGCGGCATGCTCGACTTCCTCGACAAGCTCGCCGATCAGGAGCTGCTCGCGATCTCGCGCCAGGACGCCTATGTGCGCAGCCATCCGCTGACCCGCGATCGCATCGAATTCATTGCCGAGCATGTGCGCCAATCCCCCTGGTCGAACGAAGCCGACAACCCCGCCGATGTGGTGCGTCATGAGCGCATGCGGGCCAAGCTGATCGCCTTCATCGAGCGGCCGCGCCGCGTGCTGCGGACCTTCTATCCCGAGACCGATACCAGCCTGCCCGGGCGCTACGCCCGCGCCATCGCCTATTTCCGCCAACCCGATCTTCCGCGCGCCTTGGCCGAGGTCGATGCGCTGATCGCCGAGCTGCCGCAAGACCCCTATTTCTGGGAGCTCAAAGGCCAGATGCTGTACGAGAACGGGCACGCGGGCGAGGCCATCCCCGCCTACGCCACAGCCGTTGCGCTGCGGCCGGAGGACCCTTTGCTGCTCACCGGCCTCGCCCAGGTGCAATTGGAAGGCGGCGGCGAGGCGGCGCTTAGCGAGGCTATCGCAGCCCTCGAGGCGGCGCGGCGCATCGACAGCGACAATCCGGGCACCTGGCGCCTGCTCTCGATCGGCTATCACCGCCACGGCGATGCCGGCGCGGCCTCGCTGGCGGCTGGCGAATATTCCCTGCTCATCGGCCATGCCGAAGACGCCCGCCTGCATGCCGGACGTGCCGAGCGGGACTATGCCGAGGGCTCGCCGGGCTGGCTGCGTGCCCAGGATATCCGCCAGGAGGCGGTGCAGCTCATCGCCATGCAGCAGCGCTGAGGCCGGCAGGCCTCACTTTCGCGTGCTCGGCCGGCAAAAAAATGGCGCCGCAGCTTGTTCGCCGGCCGATTTCCGCCCATCTTAGCCGGCCCAAGCGAGACATCACCCTAACAGGACGAGGCGACGTATGACCGGTTTCTCCCCACTGCGCAGTTTGATCGCGGCCATCTTGGCAGCCTGGATGGTCTTGCTGCCGGGGCTGTCGGCTACCGCCGAAGAGCCCCTGACCGATGCCCAGCGCGCCGCCGTGGAAGCGCTGATCGAACAGTACATCCAGGAGAACCCGGACCGTATTCTGAACTCGGTGCGCCGCTTCCGCGAACGCGAGGAAGCGCGGATTGCTAACGAACAGCAATCGAACCTCATCGATTTGCAGCGCCAGATCCAGTTCGATCCGGGCTCGCCCGTCGCCGGCAATCCGCAGGGTGCGGTCACCGTCGTCGAGTTTTTCGATTATCGCTGCGGCTACTGCAAGGCCTCCCTCGAAATGGTCATGGACCTGATCCGCGAAGACCCGGAGATCCGCGTCGTCTTCAAGGAGCTGCCCATCCTCAGCCCGGAATCGATCCGCGCCGCCCAGGCGGCGCTGGCAGCGGTGCGTCAAGGGCGCTATCTCGATCTGCATTACGCCATGATGTCCTCGCGCGGCCAATACGACGACCAGCAGATCCTCGATATCGCCGCCGAGGTCGGGCTCGATGTGGCGCAGCTTACGGCCGACATGGAGGCGCCAGAGATCATGGCCCAGATCCAATCCAATCTCTCCCTGGCCGGATCGCTCGGCATTGACGGCACGCCGACTTTCATCGTCGATGACCAGATCTTCCGGGGTGCGATCGACGCTGCTACCATGCGCCGGGCGATAGCCGAAGCGCGTGCCGGCTAGCAAGCCGCGGTAACGGAGGATGCGATGACTGGCTGGGGTGATGAACATGGCGTGGGACGGTGGCGCCTGGGGTTGCGTCTTGGCGGCGCGGCGCTTTTGGCATTGCTGGTGGCGAGCTGCGATTCTTCGCCGCTGCAGTCGCGCACCTTCAGCCTCGGCCATCCGACCTTCGAGGACGCTGTCGAGGATCTGCCCCAACTGGGCCAGGTCTCCGCCGCTTTCGATCGAAACGTGCTGCCGCCGCCCTCGCCCGGCGAACGCCTGCGCCAGCTCGACCTGTTCGCGGAAGTCTTCGATATCGCCAGCCAGGATTACGTCGACCCGGTACCCTCCGCCCGCCTGGTATCGCTGGCGGTGGACAGCTTCGAGGAGACCGCGCGCGAGATCGCCCGGCTACGGAGCGAGGAAGCGAGCGAAGACCGGGCACCCCTGCCCGAGGACGCGCTCAGCGCGCCGAAACTGATGGCCTCGGCCCTTGCCCGGCTGCTCAGCGAGCTCGATGCCCATTCGGGCTATCTGCCGCCGGACCTCTATCGCGAGATGAAAGTGCGCACCCGCGGCGAATTCGGTGGCATCGGCATCGAAGTCACCATGGAAGAGGGTCTGGTCAAGGTAGTGGCGCCGATCGACGACACGCCGGGCGCCCGCGCCGGCCTGCAGGCCGGCGACCTGATCACGCATGTCAACGGCGAGGCGGTTCTCGGCCTGACACTGGCCGAGGCGGTCAAGCGCATGCGCGGGCGCCGCGGCTCGAGCGTGGTACTGAAGATTCGCCGCCCACCGGCTGAGAAGACCTTCCAGGTCACCATCATCCGCGACGTGGTGCGCATCCGCGCCGTGCGCGCCCGCGTCGAAGGCAATGTCGCCTATGTCCGCATCACCACCTTCAACGAACGGGTCGAGGAAGGCCTTTACGAGGCCGTGGACGACCTGCGCGACGAGCTCGGCGAGAGCATGGTCGGCCTGGTTCTCGACCTGCGCAACAACCCCGGCGGCCTGCTCGACCAGGCACTGGCGGTGAGCGACGCCTTCCTCACCGATGGCGAGATCGTTTCCACGCGCAGCCGTGAGGTGGACCGGGTGCGGCGCTTCACCGCCGAACGCGGCGATATCACCGACGGCAAGCCCGTGGTGGTGCTGATCAATGGCGGCTCGGCCTCGGCCTCGGAGATCGTCTCCGGCGCCCTGCAGGACCACGCCCGAGCCTTGGTGATGGGCAATCGTTCGTTCGGCAAAGGCTCGGTGCAGACAATCATCCCGGTCTCCGGTGGCGGTGCCCTGCGCCTGACCACGGCGCGCTACTACACCCCCGACGGACGCTCGATCCAGCGCACCGGCATCCGCCCCGATGTTCGGGTCGAGACGGCGGCCGACGACGAGCGCCGCCGCGAGGCCGACCTGGATAACGCCCTGGAGGGCGGCGTCGAGACGGCGGCGGTGATCCAGCGCAACATGGGCGAGGTCTGCCCCGACATCCCCGAGGATGCGGAAGACCCGACCCTCACCTGCGCCCTCGACATCCTAGAATCCCGCCGCGTCTTCGCCGGCAGACTGCAGGAGTAGGCTCACCCAGCAACGCGACTGACTTCGGGCGGGGATACGTGCCATGGCTGTGTTGGAATGTGAGATCGGCGACCGTATCGCGGTCGTCACGTTGAACCGGCCGGCGGCGCGCAATGCGCTGAGTCCGGAGATGGTCGTCCGCCTCGACAGATGCTGGCGGGATCTGCGCGAGGACGACGCGGTGCGCGTGGTGGTGCTCACGGGCGCGCCCGGCTCGACCTTCTGCGCCGGCTTCGACCTGGCGCGGTCGATCCCGCTTTTCACCGGTGCGCGCGAGCCGGAGGACGAATGGGACGAGGCGGTGCTGGCCGACCCGGCGCTGGCCGCCAAGGCCTGTCTGCGCGAAAGCGATCTCGGCAAGCCCCTGATCGTTGCCGCCAACGGCCACGCCATCGCCGGCGGCATGGAGCTGTTGCGCGCGGGCGACCTGCGCCTGGTCGCGGCCGGCGCCAAGCTGGGGCTTTCCGAGGTCAAGCTGGGGCTGATCCCGGCCATGGGCGGCACGGCGACGCTGACCCGCCACATGCCGCGTGCGCTGGCCGCCGAGATGCTGCTGACGGGCGATCCCATCAGCGCCGAGGAGGCGCTGGCCGCCGGCTTCGTCAACCGCGTGACCACAGCCGATGACGTGCTTTCCAGCGCCATCGGCCTCGCCCGCACCATCGCCGCCAACGCCCCGCTCGCGATCGCCGCCGCGCTCGACCTGCTGCGCACCAGCGCCGACCTGACGGAAGCCGAGGCGCTGGCCCGCGAAGCCGAAGCCAGCGCCCGATTGATGCAAAGCGAGGACGCCGTCGAAGGCCCCCGCGCCTTCCTCGAGAAGCGCGCGCCGGCCTTCAAGGGGAGATAGACATGCCGGATGCCATCCGCCTTTACGCCATGGCCGGCTCGCCCTATGTGCGCCGGGTCGAGATGGTGCTCATCGAGAAGAACCTGGCCTACGAGAAGATCGTGCTGAGCCGCGACGCCGGCGAAATGAAGAGCGCGGAGTATCTGGCGCGCAGCCCGCACGGCAAGGTGCCGGCGCTGGTCGATGGCGCGGTCACGCTCTACGAGAGCCAGGCCATCGTCGAGTATCTCGAGGACGCCTATCCCAGCCCGGCACTGCTGCCCGGCGATGCGGCGGGGCGCGCGGGCGTGCGCATCGAGGAGATCGAGTGCCAGGACTATTTCATGCAGGCCATGATGCCTGTTGTGCGGCTGGTCTTCATGACGCCGGCCGACAAACAGGACCCGCAAGCGATCGCCGCAGCGCTTGAAACGCTTGCCCAAGAGCTCGACCGCCTGGAAGCTCGCGCTCAAGGCCGCGGCAGCGACTGTGTTCTGGGTGCCGAGTTGACACGTGCCGACCTCACCTGGCTCGCCGCCATCGACATTGCCGAACGCGGCCGCCTCGCCGTCACGCCCGAGCGCTTCCCCTGGGTCCATGCCTGGCGCGAGCGCCTCAAGATACGCCCCTCCTGCGACGCCACCTACCCGCCGGGCTGGCGCTAGAGCGGGCGCCGAATCCTTCCCTAAACTTTCGTTATAGGGCGCGCCGCATAAGCCTGCGGCCAATAGCCAGATGCCCTCCCAGCCACGAGATTGAGCGCACCGGCCACTAGGCCATGTGCAACGCAATCCCGTTTGGAGGATCAGCCCCATGACGAAGACCAGCAAGATTCGCCCCGCCGTCGCCACTGCCACGATCGCCGCCGCCCTCGGCCTGTTCGCCGGCAGCGCGGCAGCGGCCGTGATGAGCGGCGACTATGTCGGCAAGACCAAGGCCGAGATCGCCGCCTCCCTCGAGCAGCAAGGCTACGACGTGCGCAAGGTAGAGACCGAGGACGGCAATCTGGAGGCCTATGCCGTGCTCGATCGCCAGCGCTTCGAGATCTATGTCGATCCGCGGACCGGCAATGTCGTGAAGATCGAGCAGGACGACTGAGCCGCGATGAGCAGCGCCCCACCCCAAGGCAAAGGAAGGACAGATACAATGCGATCGATCAAGGTTTGGGATCCCGTCGTGCGCCTCTTCCATTGGGCAACGGCGCTGCTCTTTTTCGCCAACATGTTCGTGCTCGACGACGACAGCGCCGCGCACCGCTACGCCGGCTACATCGTGTTCGCCCTGGTCCTGATACGCCTGATCTGGGGACTGATCGGCACCAGGCACGCCCGCTTCAGCGCCTTTTGGCCGAGCCGCTCGGATATCAGGCGGCATCTCATTGCCCTCGTCAGCGGCGAATCGGAGCGTCACCTGTCGCACAACCCGCTCGGCGCGCTCATGGTCTACAACCTGCTCGCAACCCTAATGCTGATTTGCCTCAGCGGAATGATGATGGAAACCGATGCCTTCTGGGGCGTCGATTGGGTCGAGGAGGTACACGAGGCGCTGGCCAACTACGCTTTGCTTTGCGTCGGCCTGCACATCGCCGGCGTGCTGTTCGAGATGCACAAGTCGAAGATCAACCTTGTCAAGGCCATGCTCACGGGCCGCAAGGAAATCCCCGATCCGCCCGGCAGCTCGTGACAGCGTCGCGCGCTCGCCGCATAGTCGTGCGAGCCGTAACGCCTGAAAGTCGATGTGAGCATGGCCGACCAGACGCCCCGCCCCGTTCCTATCCGCCCCTCCGTGCCGCTCTGGGCGCTGGTCTGCATACAGCTGGCCTGTGCTGTCTTCTTTGTGGCCGATATCGTCAGCGATCTTCTGGGGCGCGAAGTCGCACTCGGCCCCGTCGGCCATCTCGGCTTCGAGCTTGTCGCCGTCATCGCGCTCGGCTTCGGTGTCGTGCTCAGCGGCCTCGAGATCCGCAAGGTCACGCTGCGCAGTAGCCGCGCCGAGGCGCAGCTGAGGGCGGCATCCGGCGCTTTCGCCGAAGTGCTCGAAGAGCATTTCGATCGCTGGTCGCTGACACCCTCGGAGCGGGATGTCGCGCTGCTCGCCATCAAGGGACTCTCGATCGCCGAGATCGCCAGCGTCCGCGAGACCAAGGAAGGCACCATCAAGGCACAGTGCAACGCGGTCTATCGCAAGGCAGGGGTGAGCGGCCGGCCGCAATTGCTGAGCATCTTCATCGAGGAGCTGCTCTAAATCAGCCCCGCCAGCGGCGAGGACGGGTCGGCGTACAGCTTCTTCGCGATGCGCCCGGCGCGGTAGGCGAGACGGCCGGCTTCGACGCCGGCTTTCATGGCGCGGGCCATGAGGATGGGGTCGCCGGCGCCGGCTATTGCGGTGTTCATCAGCACCGCCTCGCAGCCGAGCTCCATGGCTTCGGCCGCATCGGACGCCGTGCCGACACCCGCATCGACCA
>CAZVDW010000581.1:0-3330 GCA_964625645.1 uncultured Rhodospirillaceae bacterium | reverse complement strand
AGCCAACCGATGCCGAGACCGAAGAGAACGCCTTGCCAGCGGGTCGTGCTCACGGGTCGAGATCGACGACGACCGGGGCGTGGTCCGAGGGCTTCGGCCAACCGCGTACCCGCCTCATGATATGGGCGGCGGCAAGCGCGGGCGCGAGCTTGGGGCTGACCCAGATGTGGTCGAGCCGGCGACCGCGGTCAGCCACCTCCCAGTCGCTGGCGCGGTAGCTCCACCAGCTGTAGAGCTTCTCGTCAGGCGGCACGAAGCGACGCACCGCGTCGATCCAGTTGCGCGAGGCGGCGAGCGCGTTCAGTTTCTCCACCTCGATGGGCGTATGGCTGACGATGCGCAGCAATTGCTTGTGCGACCAGACATCGCTTTCGAGCGGCGCGATGTTGAGGTCGCCGAGCAGGATCTGGCGCGCCGGCTGGCGGGTGTCGCGGAACCAGGCGCTGACCTCGTCGAGAAAGCCCAGCTTGTGGGCGAATTTCGGGTTCTCGTCGGCATCGGCTATGTCGCCGCCCGCCGGCACATAGAAATTGTGCAGGACAATATTGCCTGGCAAGCGAATGGATAGATGCCGCGATTCGGCCTTGCCCCACCATTCGCGCCGGGTCGGCCTGTCGAACGGCAGGCGCGAGAGGATGGCCACCCCGTGATAGCCCTTCTGGCCATAGATGGCCTGGTGCTCGTAGCCGAGTGCCGCCAGCTCGGCATGGGGAAACAGCTCATCCCTGACCTTGATCTCCTGCAGGCAGAGCACGTCGGGGGCTGCCTCTTCGGTCAACCGCGCGACGGCATCAAGGCGCAGGCGCACCGAATTGACGTTCCAGCTTACGACCCTCACGCCATGCCCTCCCGGCAGGCGGCGCCGAAGGCCGCGAGAATCGCCCGCGAGGCCGCGCTCTCCCAGTATCGCCACTCGGGGTGCCACTGCACGGCAAGCGCCATGGTGTCGGCAGCGGCGAGGCGCACCGCCTCGATCTGGCCGTCAAGCGCCGTGGCCTCGACCACGAGGCCATCGCCGAGGCGGTCGATGCCTTGGGAATGGATCGAGTTGACGATGATCTCGTCTTCGCCGATGAGCGCGTGCAGAGTTCCGTCCGCGGCCAGGCGCACGGGATGTGCCGGGCCGTACTGGACGTCGAGCGGCCGGCTTTCGTCGGCCCGGTGGTCATGGCGCCCCGGCACATCGTGCACGGTCTGATGCAGGCTGCCGCCGAGCGCCACATTGAGCTCCTGGCAGCCGCGGCAAACCGCGAGCAGTGGCAGGCCGGCATCGAGCGCGGCGCGGATCAGCGGCAGCGTGGTCGCATCACGCTGCGCATCGTGCAGGGTGCCGGGGGCGCTAGCCGGGCCATCGTAATGATGCGGCTCGACATTGGACGAGCTGCCGGTGACGAAGAGGCCGTCGAGGCGCCGGCAAAGCCCGGCGAAATCGGTATCAGGGCCGAAAGCGGGTAGCACCACGGGAATCGCATCCGCGCCGTCGGCCATGGCGGCGAGATATTTATCGCCGGCAACGTGGAACTCATGCGGCGCCATATGCTTGACGCAAGCCGTGACGCCGACCAAGGGCGCACCGCGGTCGCTCATTGTTACTGGAACTGACCGATGCGGAAGTCGGGCTTGCGGGCGCTGTCGGGGAAATAGAACCAGTCGCGCTCGAAGCTCTCGCCGCTGACCGCTTCGCTCAAGGTGACGATGGTGAGGAAGCCCTGGGCGTCGCGCACCTCCCATTGGCGCAGTGCCATCGGCGTCTCGTCGAACACCAGGGTGACCGAGCCGGCGCCCGGATCCTCGGCATCGGCGAGGGTGAGCTTGAGCAGGCCGCCGCCGCGCGCCAGCTCGCGCAGCTCGACGCCCTCGCCGAAGCGCACTTCCTCGTCCAGCAAGAAGCGGAAGGGGCCGGAATCGGCGGGAATGTGGCTGACCTGGTCGAGCTCGGCATCGAAATAGACCAGCCAGGTGCCCGTCGCCACCATCAGAACTTCGGTCGGCGGTGCGTATTCGATACGCGCCAGGCCCGGGCGCCACAGCCACATGATGCCGCTATCGAGGCTGCCGTCGGCGTTCACTTGCAGGAAGTTCGCCCGCACGGTGGTCATCGCTTCGAGATAGGCCTCGATGCGCGCCACCTGCTCGCGGTCTCCCGCCGGCCAGCTTTCCGGTGCCGCCGCCTGGGCGGTGCCGGCGGCGAAGAGAAGCAGGACGGCAGTGAGAAGGCGATACAACATCACCATCATGTGTGGAGCCCCGCGAGCGCCCGCAAGAGCTTAGGAGGCGGTGTCGAAATCGCTCGCCTCGATCAGCGCGATCAAATCGAGGCCGTGCTTGGTAAGCTCGGCGCGCGCGCCTTCCAGGCGGTCGACCACGGTGATGGCAAGGGTGACCTCGCCGCCGACCTCGCGCACCGCCTCGGCCGCTTTCAGCGCCGAGCCGCCGGTCGTGGTCACGTCCTCGACCACCACGACCTTGGCGCCGGGCTCGAGCTCACGCTCGACGAGGCGCCGGGTGCCGTGGCCCTTGGCCTCCTTGCGCACGCAAAAACCGTCGAGGCTGCGCCCGCGCTCGCGCCCGCGCAGCACTGCCGCCATGACCACCGGCAGGGCGCCCATCTCGAGGCCCGCGACATAGTCCGCCTCGCGCCCGGCGATGGCGTCGAGCAGCATGTCGCCGATAATCGTCGCGCCCTCGCCGTCGAAGGTGGTCGGCTTCATGTCGAAATAAAAGCGGCTGGTGGCGCCCGAGGTCAGCGTCATCTCCTTGCCCGTGATCAAGGACCGCTCAGCCACGATCTCGATCAGCCGCGCCTTCGCATCGCTCGTCATGTCGTCTCCATGTGCAACAGAAGTGATCCATGCTGTCTAGAGCACTTCCGGGCCAATTGGAATCGGATGATGGCCCTCAGCGATCGAAGACCGTGGTCGGGATCGAGTAGGTGAGGACGGCGAATTCCTCGCCGGGGTTGGAATCGTAGATGCTGGCGTTCGAGAGATGGCCGATCTGCACGCCGAGGCGCGAGGCATCGTCGAAGCGGTAGGCGAATTCCAGCGCCGAGCGGAACTCCAGCGGGCCGCCGAGGTCCTTGCCGTCGCCTTCCTCGAAGCCGCCCAGCGAGAAGCTCGGAGTGAACACGAAGCGGCGGCCGAAATAGACGTCGGTATGAATGCCGGCCCAGGCGTAGAAGGCTTGGTCGGTGGTGACGAACAGCCCGACATGGGGCTTGAATATCCAGAGCTTGGTGTTGAGGCGTATCTGAACGTCGAACTGAGCGGCGGTCATGTCGTCGTTGATGTAGAAGCCGCCGGCGCCGATGGTGATGAAGTCGGGCTCGCT
>CAZVDW010000580.1:0-2551 GCA_964625645.1 uncultured Rhodospirillaceae bacterium | reverse complement strand
TGATGGCGGCGCTGTTCGTGCTTTACATCGTCGTCCGCTGCCGCATCCAGCCCGAGCTCGGCCCCGCGCTGCCACCCGAGGAGCGCGCCGTGCCGCTGACTGAGAAGTTGCACCTGCTGCTGGCGGGCCTGCTGCCCATCGCCATCTTCGCGGCGATGATGGTGCCGTTCGTCAATGGCTGGACCAGCCTGGTCGAAAGCTCCGCCATCGGCGCCCTGACGGCAACGCTCGCCGCCATCCTGCGCGGCCGCTTCACGCGCCAGGTCTTCGAGAACACGGTGCGCAACACCCTCGGCATCTCCTGCATGTTCATGTGGATCATTCTTGCCGCGCTCTGCTTCGGCGCCGTGTTCGACGGCCTTGGCGCGGTGCGCGCCATCGAAGGGTTTTTCGTCGATCGCCTGGGCCTGGGGCCGTGGCAGATTCTCATTCTCATGCAGCTTTCCTATTTGCTGATGGGGACATTTCTGGACGATACCGCCATGCTGGTGATCGTCGCGCCGCTCTACGTGCCGTTGGTGGATGCCCTCGGCTTCAACCTGATTTGGTACGGCATCCTCTACACCATTACCTGCCAGATCGCCTACATGACGCCGCCTTTCGGCTACAATCTGTTCCTGATGCGCGCCATGGCACCTCCCGAGGTCAGCCTCGGCGACATCTATCGCTCGATCGTACCCTTCGTCCTGGTGATGCTGCTGGGGCTGGTGCTGGTCACCGCCTTTCCGGACATCGCCCTTTGGTTGCCTGACTATGTGTACAACAAGCAGTGAGACTGTTTTGACAGAGGAGGAAAGACCATGACCACACGACGTAGATTTCTGACAGGCGCGGCGGTTGCCGGTGCCTCCACATTGAGCGCGCCCTATGTTGCCACGGCGCAATCCACCATTCGCTGGCGGCTGCAGACCTATGCCGGCCCGGCCTTGGCCGCGCATGTCATCAAGCCGTCCATCGACGCCTTCAACAAGGCCGCCAATGGCGAGATGGAGATCGAGCTCTATTTCGCCGACCAATTGGTGCCGACGGGCGAGCTGTTCCGCGCCATGCAGCGCGGCACCATCGACGCGGTGCAGTCCGACGACGACTCGATCGCCTCGCCGACCGAGGTTTCCGTGTTCGGCGGCTATTTCCCGTTTGCCTGCCGCTACAGCCTCGACGTGCCGGTGCTGTTCAACCAGTGGGGCCTGGGCGATATCTGGGATGCCGAATATGCCAAGGTCGGCGTCAAGTGGCTCTCGGCCGGGGCCTGGGATCCCTGCCACTTCAACACCAAGGACCCGATCCGCAGCCTCGCCGACCTCAAGGGCAAGCGCGTCTTCACCTTCCCCACCGCCGGGCGCTTCCTGAGCCGCTTCGGCGTGGTGCCGGTGACTCTGCCGTGGGAGGATATCGAGGTCGCGGTGCAGACCGGCGAGCTCGACGGCATTGCTTGGTCGGGCATCACCGAGGACTACACGGTGGGTTGGGCGGATGTGACCAACTACTTCCTCACCAACAACATCTCCGGTGCCTGGTGTGGCTCCTACTTCGCCAATGTCGATCGCTGGAACGAGCTGCCCGAGCATCTCCAGGTGCTCTTCAAGCTCTGCATGGACAGCTCGCACTATTATCGCCAGCACTGGTATTGGGGCGGCGAGGCCAAGCTGCGCGTCGACGGCACCAAGCTGGCGCTGACCACGATCGATGATGCCGAGTGGGCCACGGTCGAGGCCGCCGCGCGCGAGTTCTGGGACGAGATCGCGTCGGAGTCCGAGACCAAGGCCAGGATCGTGCAGATTCTCAAGGACTACAACGAGGCGATGGACAAGGCCGGCAGGCCCTATCGCTACAGCTGAGGCCAATCGTCCCCGGCCGGGCCTTCCCGGCCGGGGATACTCTAATTCGGTGAGAAGACATGGCAGGCAAGCTGAGTCTGGAAGAGCTGAAGAGTGCCGTGAAGGCGCATGAGATCGACACCGTGCTGGCGGCGCAGGTGGACATGCAGGGCCGCCTCATGGGCAAGCGTTTCCAGGCCGAGTTCTTTGTCGACAGTGCCTGGGAGGAGACCCATTCCTGCAACTACCTCCAGGCCACCGACATGGAGATGCATACGGTCGATGGCTACCGCGCCACGAGCTGGGAGGCGGGCTATGGCGACTACGCCATGAAAGCCGATCTCTCGACGTTGCGCCGCATTCCCTGGCTGGAGGGCACGGCATTGGTGCTCTGCGACGTGCTCGACCATCGCACTCACGAAGACGTTCCCCATTCGCCGCGCGCCGTGCTCAAGCGCCAGCTGGCGCGGCTTGCCGAGCGCGGGCTCAAGCCCATGATGGCATCCGAGCTCGAGTTCTTCCTGTTCCGCGAAAGCTTCGATGAGATACAGGATTCGGCCTTCCGCGATATCACCACCATCAGCGCCTATAACGAGGACTACCACATCTTCCAGACCACCAAGGAAGAGGCGGTGATGCGCACGCTTCGCAACGGCCTCAACGGCGCCGACGTGCCGGTGGAGAATTCCAAGGGTGAATGGGGACTAGGACAGCATGAACTAAACATCCAATAT
>CAZVDW010000579.1:0-1765 GCA_964625645.1 uncultured Rhodospirillaceae bacterium | reverse complement strand
AGGCGGGAATGCCTCGACCACCTGATCGTCATCGACGAGCGACATCTTTACCACCGCTCTCGCACTCACTTGCCCCTGGGTAAGGACAGTCCTGTCCCGCGGCCGGTCGCGGGGCCCAAAGCAGGCGAGATCATCGCCTTTCCGCAGGTTGGCGGACCCCATCACCGTTACGAGCGACTGGCTGCCTGAAGGCTGGCCTCCTCACCACCGCAGACAGCAACCACATTGCTCCGCGGACCCGTTCCGTCCCTGTGCCTGGCAGCCGCGGATCGGTAGGTCCGACTGTTGCATGGCAGCCAGTCGGCGCAGAATCCCTCTATCCTGCCATCGGATCTTCTCGCCCGCGCTTACGCGAGGGCTCGAGATCCGCGTCTCGGCGCCGCGACGACGTAAGTCCTCTGATCGGAGGCACCTCCGTGCCTGTGTTCATGTCGCGCCTTGCCCCGCCGAGCGGCGGCGGACTTTCGGCCGCCGTTTGGCGCCGCGCTCGGCAACCTTCGTAAAGGCGTCATGCAGGATCGACAAGGCACGATCCAGCTCTACCCTCGTCGTCGTCATCGGCGGCACCAGCCGGATCACGTTCTTTAAGTCGCGCACGCCCCGGACCTGAAAGATCAGGCCGTGGTCGAGGCAATACTGGAAGATCGCTTGCGTTTCGGCATCGGCGGGCGCTTTGCTGCGGCGGTCCTGCACCAGCTCGATCCCGAGCAGGACGCCGCGCCCACGGATGTCGCCGATCCATTCGAACTCCTTCGCCATCGCCCGGAAAGCGGACTTTATGCGTCGCTCGATCCGCCGGGCACGGCCGGCCATGTCCTCGTCGACCACGATATCAAGGCTTTCCTCTCCGGCGGCGCATAAAAGCGGATCGGTGGCGTGGCTGCGGGTTGCGAAGTAACCGTTTGATATCGCCGCCTTCGCCATCCGAGCCGTCGTGCAGACGGCGCTGATCGGTAAGCCGCCACCGAAATGCTTCGATATAGCGATGATGTCCGGCTGCAAACCGTTCTCGTGCTGGAAACCGAACAGCTTGCCCGTCTTGCCGAGGCCGGTTTGCGCTTCATCGACGATCAAGGCCATGCCGCGCGCATTGCAGGCCTCCTTCACTTTCGTGAAATACCCCTCCGGCGGCACGATGACACCGCCGGCGGAAAGGATCGGTTCAGCGATGAAACCTGCCGGCTGCGCCGTGCAATTGGCATCAGCCAGCTCCAAACTGGAACTCAGGCATTGGACCTCACAGCGTGGAAACTTGAGGCCGAGTGGACAGCGATAGCAATAGGGTGTCAGCACCGACGCGGTGTGTGGTGCCACGGCCGCATGTTTGCGCCGCTCCCAATTGAACGAAAGCGACCGCGTAACATAGGACGTTGAGCCATGCAGGCCGGCATGCAAACCCAACACCTCGAGCCCACCGGTCGCCTTGCGCGCCAAATCGATCGCGGCTTCGATCGAATCACTGCCCGACACCAGAAAGAGCGACTTTTCCAAGGGGCGCGGTAGCAATTGCCCGAGTTTCTCATGCAGGCGCAGGCGCGGCACGTTCAACATCGTGTTGGAAGCGTGCAGCAGCGATTTCATGGTCGCTTCGATCCGCTTGACGATGCGCGGATGCTGGTGGCCATGAGATGCCCCCCGAAAACTGATCCAGATCGAATGTTAGGTTTGGATCGCCTTGAAGGAGGGCGAGATGGCGACGAAGAAGCACACGGTTGAGCAGATCATCGGCAAGCTACGCGAGGCGGAGGTTCGGCTGAGCCAGGGA
>CAZVDW010000578.1:0-10148 GCA_964625645.1 uncultured Rhodospirillaceae bacterium | reverse complement strand
GGCGCGACTGCTGGTGGTGCCCTGGTCGATGGCGAGAATGAGCGCGTCGCCGGTCATAGTGTGCGTTATATCAAGGCAGCATGACTTTCTGGCGCGAAAAGGCGATGACGGAGATGACTGCCGCGGAGTGGGAGATGCTTTGCGACGGCTGCGGCCTGTGCTGCCAACTGCGCGTCGAGGACGAGGACACCGGCGAGATCGCGCTGTCCGACGCGGCCTGCCGCCTGCTCGACCTGGAGAGCCACAATTGCCGCGACTATGCCAACCGCCGCGCCCGCGTCGCCGACTGCGTCAAGGTTCGCCCGGAGAACGTGCTCAAGCTCGACTGGCTGCCCCACAGCTGCGCCTATCGCCTGGTGGCGCAGGGCTACGACCTGCCCGACTGGCATCACCTGGTCTGCGGCGACCGCGAGCGCGTGCACAGTCATGGCCCATCCATGCGCGGCGACCTGGTCAGCGAAGACGACGTCGAGTGGGACGACTAAGCGATGGGCGTGCGGAAAACCTTGTAGCGATCTTCGGAACGCAGCATCAGCTCCACCGCCGCACCCTCGCGGACGATGGTCAGCGGCACCATCACGCCGGCCTCGCCGAGACTCCAAAGCCGGTCGTAGAAGTCGGCAAGATCCGCGACCGGATGCTTGGCCACCCTCAGCACCACGTCACCCGCGGCCACGCCGCCGCGCGCGGCCGGGCTGTTCTCGCCGACATGGGTCACCAGCAAGGCGCCTTGGGTGTCCATGGTGAAGACGCCGAGCCAGGGCCGTGACGGCCGGTCCACGCGCCCCGACGTGATCAATTGATCGAGGATGGGCGACAGCAGATCCGTCGGCACGAACATATTGCCCTGGCTGGGTTGTTGCTCGGCCGCGTCCTCCACCAGCAACGAGCCGATGCCGCCGACCTTGCCGTCGTTGCCGATCAGCGCCGAGCCGCTCCAGTTGGGATAGGCGGGGGTGGTGAAGATGGCGTTGTCGAGCTGGTACTCCCAATAGCCCGCGAAGGGTCGGCGCGAGGCGATGGTAACCGCCATCGCCCGCGCGCGCCCGCCGCGCCCGGCGACGAGGGCCTGCTTGCCTTGCGTGAAGGCCGCCGTGGTACCGAGCCGTGCCGGCGCGATGCCGATCGGCGCGCCCGCGCGCGCCAGGCCGAATCCGGTCTCGAAATCGTAACCGACAAAGTCCGCCTCGACCCAGCGGCCCTCTGAATCGGCGATCTCGATAGCGCCGCATTCGAGCATCAGGTAACCGATGGTCAGGGCCAGGCCGTTATCGTCGATGATGACCGCATTGCCCTCGCGCTCGGTGCCCAGCACCGCCGCGGTTTGCGCTTCGTCCGGGATCTCGGCGCGAAAGCCCGTCACCGCCATCACCGCCGCCTCGGCCCGCTCGGGCAGCTCCGGCACGCCCACGCCACCCGCCGGGCCCAGGGTTTGCATCAATGCTTCGGGCTTATGCCCGTTGATTTTCTTGTCTTCCGCCATGCTCCGCCGCCGTCCCAGTGATCTCAGCGGCCGGAGTATACCCGTTCGCGAAAAAGAAAGGACCGCCTCATGCAAGGCGTCGCGAAGTTCACCATGGCGTTAGGACTCATGCCAAGGCTCAGAGATAAAGCGGACGCGCCATTGCCTGTTGACTCGGATGGAGTGCTGACCGGCGCGGTCAGCGGTCTGTCAGCCGGCGCCTGGGGATGCCCTCGAAATCTCCAAGCCTGCCAGGAGAAAGCCGTTGTAGAAATGCTCCAGGTGCGCCGGGTTTCTGAGGTGCGGTTGCAGCGAAATGGAAAAATCTGGCTTCATCTTCAAGAGCTGCCGTGCCGCTTCCTGGCCCTCCTTCTTGCGCCCCATATGACCGAGGCAGGAAACCAGATTCGCATAGGCCCAGAACCCGACATTGTCGTGGCGCACGGATTTCTGCAGCCAATCCAACGCCTGCTCATGCTGCTTCAGCAATATCAGCGCGAATCCGAGAATCATCTGGAACAACCATAGATTGGGATCGTGCGGGCTGAGCCGCATGGCCTGCTCAAACTCCGGCAGCGCCTCATCCGGGCGACCAATGTGGGTCAGAGTGTGTCCAAGAGCGAAATGCGCCAATGCCGAGCTCGGATTCAGCTCGATCGCCTGCGAAAGCTCGACGATCGCAGTATCATAGTCGCTCACGCCGCGCACACCGTAGGCCCTGCCCAAAGCCAGATGCGCCATGGCATCCTTATTGTCCAAGGCAACCGCAGTCTTGGCAGCTTCGAGCGCGTCGGCCCGGGCTTTCTCCTCGTCAGGCGCGTAGTCCATATTCACAGCCAGAAGATTGGCGTAGGCGAGACCGGAATAAGCCGAGCTAGACCTGGGGTCGAGCTCGATGGCACGTTCAAAGCATCGCTGCGCCTGAACATTGTCCGGCGCGGTGTATCGGTACATGTGCCACATGCCACGCTGATAATGATCCCAGGCAGCCAGGCTGGTTGGTGGCTTGCGCAGGGCGCGTTCGAGCTCGACCGCAGTGATCTCGGGCTCGATTGCAGCCAGGATCGTCTCCGTTATTTCATCCTGCAAGGCAAAGATGTCTTCGAGCTCGCGGTCGTAGCGCGCGGCCCAGACATGGTTGCCGGTCGTCGCATCGATAAGCTGGGCACTGATGCGTACACGCTTGCCGCCGCGGCGCACACTGCCTTCGACCACATAGCGCACGCCCATCTCGCGTCCGACCCGCTTCACGTCCACCGGCGTGCCCTTGTAGGTGAAGGTCGAGTTGCGGGCGGCGACGAACAGCCAGCGCAGGCGCGACAGGGCGGTGATCAGGTCCTCGGCGATACCGTCGCCGACATATTCCTGATCGGCGTCACCGCTCATATTGTCGAAGGGCAGCACCGCGATCGAGGGCTTGTCGGGAAGCGACGGCGTGTCACTCGCTAATTTCGGGCTTGCTTGTCCGACCGCAACAATTCGAAAGGCCCGCACCGGCCGAGCAATGTTCTTGACCTCATGTTCACCCATGCTGGCGAAGGCGAGATCGATTTTGCCTTCGATCTGTTCAACAGCACTACCCGAGAGACATACGCCACCCGGTTCCGCCAAACTCTCCAGGCGGGCCGCCACGTTCACGCCATCGCCATAGATCGTGCCGTCCGCCTGTTCGATGATATCTCCCAGGTTCACGCCGATGCGAAACCGCATTTGACGGTTCTCGTCGAATTCCGCGTTCCGCTCGCTTAGCGCAGCCTGAATTTCGGCTGCGCATTGCGTCGCCTCGACAACGCTGTCAAATACGGCAAGGACGCTGTCGCCGGCCGTATCCACCACGCGCCCCGCGTGCTCGGCTATAAGGCCGCGAAATACGTCACGACAGGCGTTGAGCATCACCAAGGTGGCCTGTTCGTCGTTGCCCATGAGACGGCTATAGCCCGCCACATCAGCAGCTAGGATCGCGGCCAATCTGCGCTTGGTCTCCGCCATGCCACCTCTGCCCACTTCGCGCCTGGATCGTACGCCGCGAGTGAGATCGCCTCAAGCGACGATGCGCTGCCGGATCATTTACCGGGCGCCATGTGGACTGCATCGGCTCATCCTTGGGCGATCGGACAAAGGCGTCGCATAATCCGGCATGCATCGTATCGCCATCTAGTCTTGATCGCTCGCGGCCAGCGCCAAATCAGCCGTCCCTCTCCTCCCTTACCCCTTCTCCACGCGCACGGCGCAGTATTTCAGCTCGGGGATCTTGCCGAAGGGGTCCAGCGCCGGGTTGGTGAGCATGTTGGCTGGCGCTTCGGCGTAGCAGAAGGGCATGAATACGGCGCCTTCGGGGATGCGCTCGGCGAGCCGCGCGGCGACGGTGATGGTGCCACGCCGGGTGGTCAGGTGAACGGCGTCGCCGGGGGCGATGCCGAGACGCTCCGCATCGCCCGGCGCCAACTCGCAGACGGCCTCGGGCTCGAGCGCGTTGAGCACGGATGTGCGGCGGGTCATCTGGCCGGTATGCCAATGTTCCAGTTGGCGGCCGGTGGTGAGCACGAAGGGATAGGTCTCGTCGGGAGTCTCGTCCGGCGGCACCGGGGCGGCAGGGACGAACAGGCCGCGGCCGTTCTTGGTCGGAAAGCCGTCGGCGAACAAGACCTCGTGGCCGGGCTCGTCCTCTGAGTCGCATGGGTAGGTGACGGCGTCCTCGCGCTCCAGGCGGGCCCAAGTGATGCCCTTGATCGAGGGCATGCAGGCGTGCATCTCGGCGAAGACATCGGCCGGCCCGGTGTAGTTCCAGTCGAGACCGATGCGGCGCGCGATCTCCTGGATGATCCACCAATCCTGGCGGGCATCGCCGGGCGCCTCGACCGCCTGGCGGCCCATCTGCACGCGGCGGTCGGAGTTGGTGAAAGTGCCGGTCTTCTCGGGATGCGCCGTCGCCGGCAGGATCACGTCGGCGAAGGCGGCGGTCTCGGTGAGGAAGATATCCTGCACCACGAGATGCTCCAGGCGGCAGAAGGCCTCGCGGACATGCCCGGCATCGGGATCGGACATGGCCGGGTTCTCGCCCATGACATAGATGCCCTTGATGTCGCCCTGATAGGCGGCCTCGGCGATCTCGACCACGGTGAGGCCGGGCTCGGGATCGAGGGTGGCGCCCCAGAGGTCCTCGAACAGCTTGCGCGCCTCGGCACTGGCGACGGGGCGATAGTGCGGGTAGACCATGGGGATCAGGCCCGCATCCGAGGCGCCCTGGACGTTGTTCTGCCCGCGTAACGGATGCAGGCCGCTGCCGGCGCGCCCGACCTGGCCGCACATCAGCGCCAGCGAGATCAGGCAGCGCGCATTGTCGGTGCCGTGGACGTGCTGGGCGACGCCCATGCCCCAGAAGATCAGCGCCCGCTCGGCCCGGCCATAGACCCGTGCAACAGCCCGCAGGGTCTCTGCCGGCACGCCGCAATGCGCCGCCATGGCCTCGGGCGGGAACGCCTTGAGGTGCTCCGCCAGCGCCGCGAAGCCGTCCGTGTGAGCTGCAACATATTGCTTGTCGTAAAGCCCTTCCGCGACGATGACATGCATCACCGCGTTGAGCATGGCGACATCGCTGCCCGGGCGTTGCTGCACCATGATATCGGCGTGGCGCTTGAGCGCCTGGCCGCGCGGGTCCATGACGATCAGCGTGGCGCCGGCCTGCGCCGCGTTCTTGATGAAGGTGGCGGCGACGGGGTGGTTCTCGGTCGGGTTGGCGCCGATGACGATGATGGTCTCGGCATTGGCGGCCTCGGCGAACGGCGCGGTGACGGCGCCCGAGCCGATGGTCTCCATCAGCGCCGCCACGGAGCTGGCGTGGCAGAGCCGCGTGCAATGATCGACATTGTTGGTGCCGAAGCCGGCGCGCACCAGCTTCTGCACCAGATAGGCTTCCTCGTTGGAGCCCTTGGCGGAGCCGAAGCCGGCCAGCGCGGCACTGCCGTCGCGCTCGCGGATGCGCTTGAGGCCGGACGCCGCCAAGTCCAATGCCTCTTCCCAGCTCGCTTCGCGGAAGTGGCTCGAGGGATCGGCGGGATCGACGCCATCGACGGTCTTGACGGCGCCCTCCTTGCGGATCAGCGGCACGGTCAGGCGGTTGGGATGATTGATGTAGTCGAGACCGAAGCGGCCCTTGACGCAAAGCCGGCCCTGGTTGGCCGGGCCGTCGCGGCCCTCGACATGGGTGATGCGCCCGTCCGCGACCGTATAGGTGACCTGGCAGCCGACACCGCAATAAGGGCAGAGGCTGTTGATCTGTTCCCCCTCGCCAGCGTCTTGCGCCGGCAGCAGGGCGCCGGTCGGACAGGCCTGGACGCATTCGCCGCAGGCGACACAGGTGGACTCGCCCATGGCATCGGCGATGTCGAAGGTGATGCGGCTGGCGGCGCCGCGCCCGGCCATGCCGATGACGTCGTTGACCTGGACCTCGCGGCAGGCCCGGACGCAGCGGGTGCAGTGGATGCAGGCGTCGAGATTGACGGCCATGGCCGGATGGCTGCTGTCGGCATCCGTCGCTTCGCGCGCGGGAAAGCGGCTTTCCGTGACGCCCATCGCCTCAGCCAGGCGCCTCAGCTCGCTGTTCCCATCGGCTGGCTGGTCGGCGAGCAGCAGCTCCATGACCATCTCGCGCGCCTTGACGGCGCGAGTCCCGCTGGTCACCACCATGCCCTCGCCCGGCTCGCGCATACACGATGCCACGAGGTCTCGCTCGCCCGCGATCTCGACCATGCAGACGCGGCAATTGCCGTCGGCCCGGTAGCCCGGCTGGGGCGTGGCGCAAAGGTTGGGAATGGCGATGCCGGCACGGCGCGCGGCCTGCCAAATGCTCTCACCCTGCTCGGCCGTGACCGTCTGGCCATCCAGGCTGAAGCTGGTCACGGCAACACCTCGCCGGGGAAGAACTTGAGGGCGCAGCGCGGGGGATTGGGCGCGGCATTGCCGAGGCCGCAGATCGAGGCCTCGGCCATCACATCGCAAAGCTCTTCGAGCAGCGCGCCGTCCCATTCGTCGCCTTGCATCAAGGCCACGGCTTTTTCCGTGCCGACGCGGCAGGGCGTGCATTGGCCGCAGCTTTCGTCGGCGAAGAAGCGCATCAGGTTGCGCGCCGCGTCAGCGATGGAATCGCCCTCGCCCAGCACCACGATGGCGGCCGAGCCGACAAGGCAGCCTTGGTCGTCAAGGCTGCCGAAATCAAGCGGCAGGTCAGCCTTCGAGGCCGGCAGGATGCCGCCCGAGGCACCGCTGGGCAGATAGGCCTTGAAGACCTGGCCCTCGGCCATGCCACCGCAATGCTCGTCGATCAGCTGCTGCACGGCGATGCCGGCCGGGGCGATCTTGACGCCCGGCTCGCGCACCCGGCCCGAGACCGAATAGGCGCGCAGGCCCCGCCCCCCGCTTTCGACGATCTCGCGAATCCAATACAGCGTCTCGACGTTGTGGATCAGAGTCGGGCGGCCGAACAGGCCGCGCTGCGCGGGAAACGGCGGCTTGTGCCGCGGCAGGCCGCGCTTGCCCTCGATGCTCTCCAGCATCGCCGTCTCCTCGCCGCAGATATAGGCACCGGCGCCACGGCGCAGGTGAAGTTCCACGCCAGCGCACAGACCGGCCTTCATCAACTCGCGAAATTCCTTTTCCAATCTGTGTCTTATATTCGGATATTCATCTCGAATATAAAAATAAATCTCAACTGCCTCGACGGCCCAGGCGGCGATCAGCATGCCCTCCAGCACGCGGTGCGGCTCGCGCTCGAGCAGCCAGCGGTCCTTGAAGGTGCCGGGCTCACCCTCGTCGGCGTTGACGGCCAGCAGCCGCGGGCCGGGCTCGGCGCGCACGTAGCCCCACTTGCGCCCGGCCGGAAAGCCGGCGCCGCCGAGGCCGCGCAGGCCACCGCCATCGAGGGCCGCGATGATCGCCTCGGGCGTATGCGTACCGGTCCGGCAGGCTTCGAGCAGGGCATAGCCCCCGGCTTCGCGATAGGCGGCAAAGCCTTGCATGTCCGGCGAGACCGAGGCCACGCCTTTCAGGGCAGCGGTCACGGTTTCGGCCGTCGCGGACAGAACCTGATTGTGCCCGACCGCCGCCACGGGTGCGCAATCGCACCCCCCCATGCAAGGCGCCGAGAGCACGCGCACCTTGGCGGGATCGAGGGACCCCGCCAACGCCTCCTGCAACTCCCCGGCGCCTGCCATCTCGCAGGCAATGCCGTCGCAAACACGGACCGTGCGTAGCGGCGGCGGCGTCTCGCCTTCCCGCACCACGTCGAAATGGGCATAGAAGCTGGCGACCTCGTAGACCTCGGCCTGGGCCAGGCGCATGGCCTCGGCCAGCGCCGCCAGATGCGCCGCCGAAAGATGCCCGCAGCGGTCCTGGATGCGATGGAGATATTCGATCAGCATGTCGCGGCGCAGCGGCGCGCCCGAGAGCATGGCGGCAACTTCCCGCCGTGCCGCCGCCTCGACCTGGCGGCCCTTGGGCCGATAGCGGCCACGGCCGCCACCGCCGGGGTGGCGATGACGGCCGTGGCTATCGCTGGTCGACGCTGTCATGCGTCCTCAGATCGCTCCGAAGGCCTGATCGAGATCGGCGATGATGTCGTCGATATGCTCGATGCCGATCGACAGGCGCACATAGCCGTCGGTGACGCCGGTGGCCTCCTGCTCCTCGGCGCTGAGCTGGGAGTGGGTGGTGGTGGCCGGATGAATGGCGAGACTGCGCGAATCGCCGATATTGGCCACGTGGTAGAACATCTTCAAGGCTTCGATGAAGGTCTGCCCCGCCTCCTTGCCGCCGGCCAGCTCGAAGCCGACCAGGGCGCCATAGCCGCCCTTGAGATAGGTGTCGGCGCGGCGCCGCGCCTCGCCCTGCATGAGGCCCGGAAAGATCACCCGCGTCACCTTGTCGTGGCCGGCCAGGTAATCGGCCACCTTGGTGGCGTTCTCGCAATGGGCACGGATACGCAGCGGCAATGTCTCAAGCCCCTGGATGAACATGAAGGCATTGAACGGGCTCACCGCGGCGCCGATGTCGCGCAGCAGGGTCACCCGCGCCTTGATGATGTAGGCGATCGGCCCGAGCGGCTTGACCGCCTGGGTCCAGACGGCACCGTGATAGGACGGGTCGGGCTGGTTGAGCATGGGGAAGCGGTCGGCGTGGGCCTCCCAGTCGAAATTGCCGCCATCGACGATGACACCGCCGATCGAGGTGCCGTGGCCACCGATATATTTGGTTGTCGAGTGCACGATGATGGCCGCACCGTGGTCGAAGGGCCGGCAGAGGATCGGCGCCGCGGTGTTGTCGCAGATCAGCGGCACGCCGAGCCTGCGCCCGATCGCCGCCACTTCGCCGATGGGAAAGACCTCGAGCTTCGGGTTCGGCAGGGTCTCGCAGTAGTAGCAGCGGGTGCGCTCGTCAGTGGCCCGGGCGAAGGCCTCCGGATCCGCCGGATCGACGAAGCGGCACTCGATGCCCATGTCCTTCATGGTGTTGGCGAACAGGTTCCAGGTGCCGCCGTAAAGGTCCGTGGAACTGACGAAATTATCGCCCGAGTGACAGATGTTCTGGATCGCGATCAAGGACGCGGCCTGGCCCGAGGACAGCTCCAGCGCCGCGACGCCGCCCTCGAGCGCGGCGATGCGTTTCTCGAAGACGTCCTGGGTCGGGTTCATGATGCGCGTGTAGATGTTGCCGAGCTCGGCCAGCGAGAACAGGTTCGCCGCGTGCTCGGGGCTGTTGAACTGGTAGGACGTGGTCTGGTAGATCGGTACCGCGACCGCCGTCGTGGCCTCGTCCCGGCGCCAGCCGCCGTGCAGTACGATGGTCTCTGGATTGTTGCTTTCTGTGGTCACACTATCCTCCCCGCATTGTCCGGATCCGGCGTCGCGCCGGTACACCTTGCACCATTGGCGATTCCGCTGCGCGGTTCAAGTGCTAGGCTGCAATAAGGGAGAGCGTCCATGATCACCGTTCTCGGCCTCGATCACCTGGTTCTGCGCACGGCCCAGCCGGAAGTCATGATCGCCTTCTACGGCGACATCCTCGGCTGCACGGTGGAGCGGCGCCTCGACGATCTCGGCCTGATCCAATTGCGCGCCGGCACGGCGCTTATCGACCTGGTCGACATTGCGGGCTCCATAGGCAGCAAAGGCGGCGCGGCTGCAGGCGAAGAAGGGCGGAATCTCGATCATTTCTGCCTGCGCGTCGAGCCTGGAGACATGGCGGAGGTGGCGGCAACTCTCGCCGAGCACGGCATCGAGGCCGGCGAGCCGGGGCGGCGCTACGGTGCCGAAGGCTGGGGCCAGTCCCTCTACTTCAGCGACCCGGACGGCAATACCGTGGAGCTCAGAGGGCCGCCCGAGTCCTAGTGGATCGACCGGGACATTTGAGTCCCTGCACCGCACGCCCTTGTTTCTGTTAACTCACTCAAATGTCTTGATAAGTTGATCCACCAACCAAAATGGCTAGTGGTTCGATATGATGGAATCGAACCACTAGCCGTCCTTGGCGCCGTATTTCTCGTCGAAGGCCCAGACGTCCTCGAATCCGACCAATTTGTTGAAGTCGGCGAACGGTGTCATCGGCGCAGCGACGGCGGCACTGCCGCCGGTAGCCTTGAGGGTGGCATAGACCGACCCCAACGCGGCGCCGACGGCGAGGAAGCCCGTGGCCG
>CAZVDW010000577.1:0-5550 GCA_964625645.1 uncultured Rhodospirillaceae bacterium | reverse complement strand
CGGCGCCGGCAAGTCGATGCTGGCGCAGCGCCTGCCCGGCCTGCTGCCGCCGCTCGATTCGGCCGAAATGCTGGAGGCCAGCATGATCGCCTCGGTCGCCGGCGCGTTGACCGGCGGCGAGCTGGTGCGCCGGCGGCCTTTTCGCGCACCGCACTTTTCGGCCTCGGTCTCGGCCATGGTCGGCGGCGGCCCCAAGGCGCGCCCGGGCGAGGTTTCGCTGGCCCATCTCGGCGTGCTGTTCCTCGACGAGGTGCCGGAGTTCCAGCGCCCGGCGCTCGAAGCCCTGCGCCAGCCCCTCGAAAGCGGCCAGGTGACCGTGGCGCGGGCCAATGCGCACGTCACCTATCCGGCGCGGGTGCAGCTGATCGCCGCCATGAACCCCTGCCGCTGCGGCTGGCCGGACGATCCCGAGCGCATGTGCAACCGCAAGCCCCGTTGCCTGACCGACTATCAGGGCAAGCTCTCGGGCCCGCTGCTCGACCGCATCGATTTGCACGTCGAAGTGCCGGCCCTGAGCGCCGCCGATCTCGCCTTGCCGCCGCCGAGCGAAGATTCGGCGGCCGTGGCGGCGCGCATCGCCAAGGCCCACGCCATCCAGCGCGCCCGCCTGGCCGAGGAAGGCGCCGACGAATCCATCCGCTCCAACGCCCAGGCCGACGGCACCCTCTTGGAGCGCATCGCCACCCCCGATGACGCCGGCCGCGCGCTGCTCGCCCAGGCCGTCGACCGCATGCGGCTGTCCGCCCGCGGCTTCCACCGCGTCCTCAAGGTCGCCCGCACCCTCGCCGACCTCGACGCCACGGACGGCATCCGCCGGCCTCATATTGCGGAGGCGCTGAGCTACCGCCGCATCGCGCCGCAGGGGGTGGGTTAGTCCTCCGCAAAACCGGGAAATTCGACACCGCACCAATTGACTGTGCCATAGGGCTTCAACGCTTTGCGCAAACGGATTCCAGGGCCATGTACGAGATCGCTTCCTAGACCTGCCGCGGCGCCCGCGGCCCGAAAATTGCCGTGCCGACCCTGACGTGGGTGGCGCCGTGGGCGATGGCGGTCTCGAAATCGGCGGTCATGCCCATGCTCAATGTCGCCAAGGCGTTGCGCTCGGCGATGCGCGCCAGCAGGTCGAAGTGGGGCGCCGGATCGTCGCCCTGGGGCGGCAGGCACATGAGGCCTTGCAGGGGCAGGCGGTGGCTCTCGCGGCAAGCCTCGATGAGGGCATCGGCCGCGTCGGGCAGCACGCCCGCTTTCTGCGGCTCGGCGCCGGTATTGACCTGCACGTAACAGACCGGCTCACGACCCAGGTGGTCCATCTCGCGGCGCAGGGCCCTGGCGAGCTTGGCCCGGTCTATGGTCTCGATGACATCGAACAGGGCGACCGCCTCGCGCGCCTTGTTGGTCTGCAGCGGGCCGATCAGATGCAGGGTGACGTCAGGATAGCGCTCGCGTAAGCCCGGCCATTTGCCATGCGCCTCCTGCACGCGGTTCTCGCCGAGCACCCGCTGGCCGGCCTCGAGCACGGGCACGATGCGCTCGGCGGCAAAGGTCTTCGAGACCGCGACCAGGGTCACGGCATCGCCGGCTCGGCCGGCAGCGATCGCGGCAGCGGCGATATGCCCGCGCACGGAGGCGAGATTGGCAACGACGTCGACGCTGGGAGTATCGGCCATGGTCGGACTTGCTCTAGTGTCGGGTGCATGACCGTAGCAAACTGGGCCAGGCGGTACAATTCGCGCCACGGCGGCGGCCTGCCGGCGCTGATCCTCATCGTCGATCGCGCGCGCCTGGCCGACCCGCTTGCCGCCGCCGCCCGGCTGCCGGCGGGCTCGGCGGTGCTGCTGCGCGATTACGATGCGCCGGACAGAAAGCGTCTCGCCAAGGATCTGGCGCGGCTTTGCCGCCGCCGCCGCCTAATCCTGCTGGTCGCCGCCGATGCCCGCCTCGCGGCCGCTGTCGGTGCCGGCCTGCACCTGCCGCAAGGGCTGATGGCGCGGGCGCGGCGCCAGCGCGGCCTGGTCACCGCTGCCGCCCATGACCGGGCTGCGCTGGTAGGCGCGGCCCGCGCGGGCGCCGCTGCCTGTCTGGTCTCGCCCGTCTTCCCGACCGCCAGCCACCCGGGCGCGCCGGCGCTTGGTCCGGTGCGCTTCGCAAGGCTGGTGCACGAGGCCCGTGTGCCGGTCTATGCGCTTGGCGGCATTGATGAGCGCGGGGCCGCCCGCCTGCGTGGTAGCGGTGCCTGTGGAATCGCCGCCCTCGGCGCCATCGCCGATGCCTTCCCGGCCTCCAAGATCGGTGCTATACGGATTCCGCAATGACGCCGCGCGAGAAACTTCAGAAAAAGCTGGACAAGGCCATCCGCCTGATGCGCGAGCAGCGCTTCGCGGATGCCCGCCCGCTCGTCGGCGAGCTGACCAAGGCGCTGCCGCGGCATCCGCTGGTCTGGAACATGGCCGGCATCATCGCCTCGGAGATGGGCAAGCCTGCGCGCGCCATTCCCCATTTCGAGAAGGCGGTGGCGCTGGCGCCGGACGCCGCTGATTTCCACAACAATCTCGGCGAGGCCCTGCGTCAGGGCGGGCGCATCGAGGAATCGGTGCCCCATTTCGAGACCGCGCTTCGCCTCGAGCCCCGGCACGGCTCGGCGCACAACAATATCGGCGCCGCGCTGGCCGCCCAGCATCGCAGCGAAGAAGCGGCGCCGCATTTCGCCGCTGCCCTCGACCTCAGGCCCGAGAATCCGGAGACCCTGACCAATCTCGGCATCGCCCTGATGAGCGAGCGCAAGCCCGACAAGGCGGTGCCGTGCTTCGAGCGGGCGCTGAAGCTGATGCCCGAGAGCTCGGCCATACTCAGATATCTGGGGTGGGCGCTGGAGCATGCCGGCCGCTACGAGGAAGCGTTGGCGCTGTTCGAGCGTGCCAGCGAGAGCGACACCAGCACCACACTTGCCGTCGACCAGGTCAACAATCTCGAGCACCAGGGCAATTTCGACGAGGCCTGGCGGCGCTTCGCGCCCCTGCTCGACAGCGCGCCCGAGGACCCCGCCGTGGTCGCCGAGTTCGCCGTCCTCGCCAAGCGCGCCGACCGCCGCGAGGACGCCAAGGTGCAGGTCGCGGCTTTGCTTGCGAAGGATGAGCTCGACGACGAGACCCGCCAGATACTCTATTTTCGCCTTGGCGACCTCAACGATTCGCTTGGCCTCTACGACGAAGCCTTCGCCGCCTATGTCCATGCCAACGATCTCGACAGCCGGCCCTACGACCATGCCGGCCAGGTGCGCGATGGCGCCGTCAACGAGCAAATCTATGGTCCGGGCTGGCGCGATCGCCTGGCGCAGGCGGGTAACCGAAGCGAGGTGCCGGTGTTCATCGTCGGCATGCCGCGCTCCGGCACCAGCCTGGTCGAGGCCATCCTGGCCAGCCATGCCGCCGTGCACGGGGCGGGCGAATTGGCCGACATCCCCGACCTCGGCAAGGCCATCGCCATCGAGATGGGCGGCGAGGCGCGCTATCCGGACTGCATGGCGGATGCGGAGCAGAGGCTGCTCGACCGTTTCGCCGAAGCGCATCTCGCGCGCCTTGCCACGCTCTCGGGCGGCGCCGAGCGGGTCACCGACAAGCTGCCCCACAACCACCGCCATCTCGGGCTGATCGGCCAGCTGTTCCCGCAGGCGCGCATCATTCATTGCACGCGCGATGCGCTCGACACCTGCCTGTCCTGCTATTTCCAGAACTTCTACTCCGGCCACGGCTATTCCCACGACCTCGCCAGCCTTGGCGCCCATCACCGGCTTTACGAGCGCCTGATGGCCCATTGGCAGGCCGATGGCGGCTTGGAGATACTTACCGTGCCGTACGAAAAGCTGGTCGCCGATCAGGAGCGCATGAGCCGCGACATGATTGCCTTCCTCGGCCTGCCCTGGGACGATGCCTGCCTTGCTTTCCACCGCTCGGAGCGGCGCACGCTGACCGCCAGCTACGACCAGGTGCGCCAGCCCATCTACGGTGGCTCGGTGAAGCGGCACGAGCACTACGCGGCGCATCTGGCGCCGCTCGTCGAAGCGCTCGCCTCGCCGGCCATCGACGACCAGGCCTGGGAGGATACCCGCGCCGCCGCGCGCCTCTTCGAAGCGGCGGCTGAAGCGCACCGCGACGGCGACCTCGGCCAGGCCGAGACGCTCTATCGCGACATCCTCGCCCACGCCCCGCGCCACGCGCCGACGCTGATGCAGCTGGGGCTGTTGATGCAAGGAAAGGGCAAGGTTGAGGAGGGTTTGGCACATTTTCGCATGGCGGCCCGGGTCGAGCCTGGAAATGCCAGCATTCGCAATGCTTTAGGCCAAGCGCTCCTGAAAAGGGGAGAGGCCGGGGAAGCGCAAGGTGAGTTCCTCGCCGCCATTGCCGCCGACCCCGACTTCGCCGCCGGCCACCACAATCTCGGCCTGGCGGTGGCCGGCCAGGGCCGCTTCGCCGCAGCGGCAGCGCATTTCCGCAAGGGCCTCGAGCACGAGCCCGACGACCCCCTGGCGCTGACCCATCTCGGCCAGGCCCTGGGCGAGGCCGGCGACTGGGCGGCCGCCGAGCTGGCGCTGGCGCGGGCCGCCGAGCTGCAACCCGCCGTGCCCCAGATCCGCCTCGCCCTCGGCGATGTGCTGATGCACGCGGGCGACGTCGACGGCGCGCTCGCCGCCTATCGCGAGCTCGACGCCCTGGTGCCGGGCGAGCCTGCCGGTGCCCAACGCCTGGCCATGGCGCTGCAGCAGACCGGCGAGGCCGAGGAAGCCGTGGCCGCCCTCGAGACTGCCCGCAACAAGGCCCCGGGCTCGGCCGCCCTGCTTTGCGAGCTGGCCAACGCCTATGCCCTGGCCGGCGACAATGGGCGCGCGGCCGAGAGCTTCCGCGCCGCCGCCAAGCGCGGCGCAGCGGCGGCCGCGGCGCGTGGCCTGGCGGCGCTCGACGATCTCGAGGCGGCGCGAGACCTGCTCACGGGACTTACGGGCGACGACCCCGAGCTGGCCCTGGCCCGCGCCGAGACCGCCTCTGCAACAGGACTGGCGGCGGCACAGGCTGGCCTGCAGGCGGCGCTCGCCCGCGACGATGTGCCGGCGGTGATGCGCCGGCAATTGCTGTTCGCGCTGGCCCGCAGCCAATACCGCCTGGGCGACAGCGCGGCGGCTCTGGACACCGCACACCAGGCCAACCGCCTCAAAGGCAGCCGCTTCGACCTCGCCGCCGAGAGCGCCTTGGTCGAGCGCCTGATCGCCGCTTTCCCCGCCGCCGCGGTCACACCGGCCATAGCCGCCACGCCGGGCCCGGTTTTCGTGGTCGGCATGCAACGGGCCGGCGTGCGCCTGGTCGAGCGTGTGCTCTCTGCCCACTCACAGGTCGCCGGGCTCGGCCCCGCCGGGCTGTTGCACGCCACCGCGCGGCGCTTCGGCGGCCAGGGCTTCGGCTATCTCGACGACATCGGGATGCTCGCCGGCGATGCAGGCGCAGAAGCCGCCGCCCGCCACCGCGAGCGCATGGCCGCCCGCGCCGGCGATGCCGCCTG
>CAZVDW010000576.1:0-2961 GCA_964625645.1 uncultured Rhodospirillaceae bacterium | reverse complement strand
TCGCGCCTTCCAATTCGCGTGTCAGGATGGCAAAGCGGATGGCGGAATAGAGGCGGCGGCCGAGATCGTCCTCAATCTCGAAGAGATCGTCGTTGCTGCCGTCGAAACGATCGGAGGCGAAGGTCTCGCCGCTGCCGCGGTCGAGCAGGCGCAGCGTCGCACGATAGCGGGGCCCGCGCACCTGTATCGCCGCCTCGGCCAGATAATCCGCCTTGGCCGGCTCGCTGACCAGGGACAGGCCGGTCTGGTTAGATAGTGAGGCAGCAATCGCCTCCTTGACGGCCGCGGCGAGATCCGCCCCTGACTCCCCGCCGCCGAACTCGCCCAATGCCACAAGCGGCTTGTTGCCTTGCGCCAATGCCGGCGCGGCGCCGCCGCCCCAGGCGAAAGCATGAACGGGCTTGGCGACGTTCTTCACGCTGTGCGCACCGATGTCTTCGAAAGTCTCCTCGATCTTACCCGTGACCTGATCGGATACCGCGGCGGAGATGCACACGCCGCCCGGTGCCGCCAACCCCTCCAGGCGTGCCGCCAGGTTTACCCCGTCGCCATAGACAGTACCGTCGGGCTTTTCGATGACCTCGCCGAGATGGATGCCGATACGGAATTGCATGTCGCGCCCGGCGAGGATCTTCTGCACTGCCAGTGCCGCCTCGGTCGCGCCGGTAGCGGTTTCGAACACCGCAAGCACGCTGTCGCCCGCCATGTCCACCACCCGCCCGCCTTGACCTTCGATGTGCTCGCGGAAGACCAGGCGCGCGGCATCGAGGGCGGCCACCGTCGCCGTCTCGTCTGCGGCCATATGCTTGGTGTAGCCGGCAACGTCCGCTGCCAGGATGGCGGCCAATCGGCGTTTGACCTGGCCCCCGGTCACGTCATCCTGCCAGCGGATATTCCGCGTAGGCGTTTTCGCAGGGCGGGCCGTTGCAGGCGTGGAGGGTGCGGTTCTCCAGGTCGAGGATCACCGAGACCACGGTAGCAGTGCGGTTGGTCGCGGGCTCGCTTTCGTCGGAATGGCGGCAGATGCTGGCCGGATAGCTGAAGTGGTCGGTGAACAGCTCCTGCATCAGCGCAATGTCGATGGGCCGGTTGGCCTGGCGCATCAGGCGGTCGAGGCGGCGGGCGCGGAAGAGCGTGCTGGGGCTGTTGCGCTGCAGGGTGGAGGTGACGTCGAGGCTCTCGAAATGGTTGGCGTGGGCGAGCATGCCGTCTTGCGGGTAGAGCAGAGCCTCGTCGTCCGGCGCGGCCTCGATGTCGATGGCCTCACCGTCGGCGTGGGCCAGCAAATAATTGCCCGAGCAGACACGCGGGCTGCCGATCACGGCCTTGAGGGCGGCGGTGAAATTGGTGGCGCTGAGAATATCGCGCACGCGCAGATGGAAGGGCTTGCGCTCGGGGTCCGTGCCTTCGTGATCGGTGGTCATGCCGTTGACCACGAGGCCTATGCCCTCTTCATTGAGGCCCATGATGCCGCCGGCGATGCCGGCCTGCGTGATGCAGACATGGTCGGGGGCGTCGTCGCGGCGGCAGCGCAGCACCGCCATGTGGCCGAGCAGGCCATCAAGCCAGTCCCAGTTCTGGCCGATCAGCGTGGTGCCGCTGCGCGTCGCCTCGGGCAGGGCCGCGAAGCTGGTGCAGCCCATGGCTTCGCGGGCGAACAGCGTGTAGCTGAGTTCCCAGCGCGCATTGAGCATGGCAATGGCGACGGGATCGAGACCCGAGCCTTCGGCGATGCCGGCCATCTCCTCGGCATAGACCGGATCAAAGGCCTGGATGCGCTTCTGCCAGCGGGCGCCCTCGGCCAGGGCGTCGTCGCGCGGGATGCCGCCGGCGGCGAAACGTGCCAGATAGGTCTCGATATTGACGGCGGCCGATGCCGCCAGGGCTTCGCCGTGAACGCGGCCGCGGGCGCGTGCGTCACCGGAAAGATCGATCAGGGGAAGGTCGCTCATGCGGCAGCTCCGGCACGGATTTCCTCGATGATCGCCGCGGCTTCCGAGCCTTGCACGCGGGCGATGTCGTCCTGGTACTTGAGTAGCGCGCCAAGGGTCTCGTCCACGGTGCGCGGGTCGAGATCGCTGCGGTCGAGGCGCATCAGGGCATTGGCCCAGTCGATGGTCTCGGCGACGCCCGGCTTCTTGAACAGGTCCATTTCGCGCAGGCGCTGCACGAAGGCGACCACCTGGCCGGATAGCCGCTCGCTAACGCCCGGCGCGCGGGCGGCGAGAATCTCCGCTTCCCGCGTGGCGTCCGGATAATCGATCCAGGCATAGAGGCAGCGCCGCTTGATGGCGTCGTGGATCTCGCGCGTGCGGTTGGAGGTCAGCACCACGATCGGCGGCGTCTCGGCGCGGATGGTGCCGAGCTCGGGGATGGTGACCTGGAAGTCGGCCAGCACTTCGAGCAGGAAGGCCTCGAACGGCTCGTCGGCGCGGTCGAGCTCGTCGATCAGCAGCACCGGGGCGCCGGCCGGGTCGGGCTCGAGTGCTTCGAGCAGTGGCCGCTTGACCAGAAAGCGCTCGCTGAAGACGTCGTCCGAGAGCCGTGCGCGGTCGGCGATGCCTTCCGCCTTGGCGGCCTGAATCTCGATCATCTGGGCGGCGTAGTTCCACTCGTAGACCGCGCCGGCCACGTCGAGGCCCTCGTAGCATTGCAGGCGCACCAGGCGGCGGCCGAGCTGTCCGGCCAGCACCTTGGCGATCTCGGTCTTGCCGACCCCGGCCTCGCCTTCGAGGAACAGCGGCCGGCCCATGGCAAGGGCCAGGAAGACCGAGGTCGCCAGGCCGCGGTCGGCGATGTAGCGGCCGCCGGCGAGCAGCGCGACGGCAGCGTCGACGCTCGCCGGCTGCTCGCCTACTGGCATCCGGCTACGGCGCGCCTGGCCATCACGGTAACCAGATGGGCGCGATAGTCGGCAGCGGCGTGGATGTCGCTGTTGAGGCCGCCCTCGGGCACGCTGAT